>JBDKKH010000136.1:0-15446 GCA_039796215.1 Verrucomicrobiota bacterium | reverse complement strand
GGAAGCCGACCTCGCGGGCCTGCCGCGGCTCCCGGTCGTCCTGGTCTTCCTCGGCGCGAGCGTGGCGACGTTCTTCACCATGCCGGACTTCCTCTCGGTGCGCGCGCTGGGCGTCCTGATGATCTTCCTCGCGCGGGCCACGCTCGACGCCGGCTACCGCCAGCTTCCCCATAGCCTGCTGGACGCCGGGGTGAGCTACGGCGTGCTGGTCCTGTTCGGCTTCTGGTGGGCGTGTTCCCCGCCGGTCTTCGGCCGGCAGTGCGACTGGGTCCTCGCGACTCCGGGCCGCCGTCGCGCGATCGGCGGAGCCAGCCTGCTGCTCGGCCTCGCCTGCCTCGTCCAGTCCTTCAACCTGCCGTGAGCCGCGCCCTGCTCATCGTCGTCTCCGGCCCCGCCGGCAGCGGCAAGACGACCCTCTGCTCCCGCCTCACGGACGGATGCCCCGAGGCTATCCGCCGGGTCATCACGTGCACCACGCGCGCGCCGCGGCCGGGCGAGGTCGACGGCGTCGATTACCATTTCCTGACGCGGGCCGACTTCGAAAGCCAGGTCGCGCAGGGCGTGTTCCTCGAACATGCCCAGGTGCACGGCAACCTCTACGGGCCGCGCGCCGCCGACGTCGCGACGCATCTCGGCGCCGGCTACGACGCGCTCCTGAACGTCGACGTCCAGGGGGCCGCGACGATCCGCGCCAAAGGCGCCGCCGACCCGCGACTCGCCGCCGCCCTGGTGACGGTCTTCATCCGTGTCAGCGACCGCGCGGAACTCCGCCGCCGCCTGACCGGCCGCGGCACCGACGCGGCCGATGAGATCGAGCGGCGCGTCGTCGCCGCCGAAGAAGAGCTCCGCCATGCCGGCAGCTACCAGCATGTCATCGAGAGCGCTTCGCGCGAAGATGACTTCGCCGCCCTGCGCCGCATCTACCAGGCCGAGAAGGCCCGCCGGCCATGATGGAGAAGAACGACATCGCGGCCGTCCTCGACGAGATCGCCATGTTCATGGAGCTGACCGGGGAGAACCCGTTCAAGATCCGCGCCTACTCCGCCGGCGCCCGCATCCTGGAGAACCTCACCGAAGACCTCGGCGGACTCATCGACGGCGGGAAGCTCGCGGACATCCCCGGACTCGGCGAGGCGCTCGTCGACAAGATCACCACCTTGCGCCGCGACGGCGTGCTGCCGTTCCACCAGAAACTCAAGGCCTCCATCCCCGCCGGCCTCCTCGAGGTCATCCAGATCCCGGGCCTCGGCCCGAAGAAGGTGCGGGCGCTCTGGACGCAGCTCGCGGTCGAGGACCTCGCGAAACTGAAGGAGGTCTGCGAGTCGGGAGCGGTCGCCGAACTCAAGGGCTTCGGCGCGAAGACGCAGGAGAAGATCCTCGAGGGCATCAAGAACCGCGTCGCCTACGGCAAGCGCCACCGCTGGTACGAGGCCGCCGCCATCGCGGAGCCCATCCTCGCCGGCCTGCGCGCGCTGCCGCAGGTCTCGCATGCCGAGTCCGCCGGTTCGCTCCGCCGCGCGCGCGAGACGGTCGGCGACCTCGACTTCCTCGTGGCGTCGTCCGAACCGCGGCCGATCATGGACTGGTTCGTCGCCTATCCCGGCGTCAAGGAGGTCACCGCCCACGGCGAGACCAAGTCCAGCGTGCGCTTCGAGAACGGCCTGCAGGCGGACCTCCGCGTGGTGCCGGCCGAGCAGTTCTACTTCGCGCTCCATCACTTCACCGGCTCCAAGGAGCATAACGTCGCCATGCGCCACCGGGCCCTGGGCCGCGGGCTCAGCATGAGCGAATGGGGCTTCAAGTCCGTCGACGAGAAGACTCCCGCGCCCGGAGCCGCCAACGAAGCGGAAGTCTTCGCGGCCCTCGGCCTGCCGTGGATCCCGCCTGAGCTGCGCGAGGGCAACGGCGAGATCGACGCCGCGGAGGCGGGCCAGCTTCCCCGTCTCGTCGAGCTGGCCGATCTCCGCGGCGTCTTCCACAACCACACCACGGAGTCCGACGGCGATCACACCCTCGACCAGATGGCCGCCGCCGCCGAGGCCCGCGGCTGGGACTACCTCGGCATCTCCGACCATTCCAAGTCCAGCTTCCAGGCCGGCGGCCTCGACGAGGCGCGGCTGGCGAAGC
Source organism: Verrucomicrobiota bacterium (assembly GCA_039796215.1). Lineage (GTDB taxonomy): Bacteria > Verrucomicrobiota > Verrucomicrobiia > Opitutales > UBA953 > UBA953. The sequence goes on along the minus strand of JBDKKH010000136.1, from coordinate 13,319 downwards.
AGCTCGAGGACATCGCGCGGCTCAACGCATCGAAGAAGTACCGCGTGCGGGTGCTCTCCGGCAGCGAAGTCGACATCCTCAAGGACGGGACGCTCGATTTCTCCGACGACGTCCTCGCCCGGCTCGATTTCGTCGTGGCCTCGGTGCACAACCTTTTCACCCTCGACCGCGAGGCGCAGACGGCGCGCATCATCAAGGCCATCGAAAGCGAGCACGTCGACATGATCGGCCATCTCACCGGCCGGCTGCTCAACAAGCGCGAGCCCTATGACGTCGACATCGCCAGGATCATCGACGCCGCGGCGGCCAACGAGACCATCATCGAGCTCAACGCCAATCCCTGGCGGCTCGACCTCGACTGGCGCTGGTGGCGCCGGGCGGCCGAGAAGGGCGTGCTCTGTTCGATCAATCCCGACGCCCACGACGTCGACCAGCTGGATTTCGCGGCCCATGGCGTGCGCATCGCCCGGAAGGGCTGGCTGACGCCGGCGCAGGTGCTCAACACGCGCCCGCTGCCCGAAGTCCTGAAGTGGCTCGGCCGCTGAGCCCGCCTTCCGGCTCGCCCTGCGGGCGCCGCCCGTCCTATCGTGCCGCATGCTGCACGATAAGCGCCGACTGCTCCTCATCGCCGGACCTTGCTCCCTGGAATCCGAGGCGAACTGCCGGACCGTCGCCACCGAGCTCAAGGCGCTGGCCGCCCGCCACCCGGAGCTGAACATCATCTTCAAGGGTTCCTACGACAAGGCGAACCGCACCTCGCTCGGCGGCGACCGCGGTCCCGGCCTGCAGGCCGGCCTCGACCTGCTCGCGATGGTGAAGAAGGACTACGGCTTCAACGTGCTCACGGACATCCACGGGCCCGAGCAGTGCGAAGCGGTCGGCAAGGTCGTCGACGTCCTCCAGGTCCCGGCGTTCATGTGCCGCCAGACCGACCTGCTCGTCGCGGCCGCCAAGACCGGCAAGGTCGTCAACGTGAAGAAGGGCCAGTTCCTTTCGCCGTTCGAGATGCGCTTCGTCGTCGACAAGCTCGAAGGCGCCCGCGCGGCGGAGATCTGGCAGACCGATCGCGGCACCACTTTCGGCTACCAGAACCTGGTCGTCGACATGCGCTCCTTCCCGATCATGGCCGGCTTCGGCCACCCCACGATCATGGACGCCACCCACGCCGTGCAGCTGCCCGGCGCGGCCGGCGGTTCCTCCGGCGGCCAGCGCGAGTTCGTCCCGGTCCTCGCCAAGGCGGCCTTGGCGGCGGGCGCCGACGGTCTTTTCATGGAGACGCACCCGGATCCGAAGAAGGCGATCTCCGACGGGCCGTCGCAAGTCCCGCTCGCCGAGTTCCCCCCGCTCGTCGAGGCTTGCCTCCGCGTCTGGAAGGCCGTCCGCGCCTAAGCGGCCAGCTCGGCGATCGCCGCCAGGTCCGGCTTGCCTTGGGCGTTGGTCGGGATCGCCGCGACGAACACGTAGCGCCGCGGGCGCGCCGCCGGCTCGAGCGACTCGCAGGCTTGGCGCAGGCGCTCTTCGGCGGAGGTCGCGCCGATCACGCAGGCCGTCACGACTTCGCCCCAGCGTGGGTCGGTCAGCCCGAGCACGAGGGCTTCCTGGACGAGGCCGGTCGCGAGGAGCGCTTGTTCGACGCGCGAGGGGTCGACCTTCTCGCCGCCGGTGACGATCACGCGGTCGGCCCGTCCCGTGATGCGCAGGCTGCCGTCGGCCGCGACGTCGCCCCGGTCGCCGCTGCGCCAAGGCGCGCCGAGCGGAGCGTCAGGCCAGACGCCGAGCCCGAGTCCGGGCGCGTCGACCGTGATCACGCCATCCGTCTCGGCGGCGAAGACCACCCCGGGCAAAGGCAACCCGCGCAGGGTCCCGCCCGCCCAGATTTTTTCGGGAGGGCAGAGCGCGCAGGCCGCCGCGGTCTCCGTCGCGCCGTAAGTGAGATAGACCGGCAGGCGACGCGTGCGGATTTCCGCCAGGATCGCCGCAGGGGCGGCGCCGCCGCCAAGCAGGACCACGTCGAAGCCGCGTAGCCAGGCCTCGCCGTCGGCGCGGGCGAGCAGGCGGGATAGTTGCGCCGGCACGAGCGAGATGATCTTCGTGCCGCCGGCGGGGAGCGTCACCCCGGGCAAGGGATTCGCCGGGTCGAAGCGCCCTTCGATCACCTGATGGCCGCCGCCGCTGAGCCGGGCGCGGATGGCGGGCAGGAAACCGCTGACATGCCAGGGCGGCGTGCAGGTCACGCCGTGCAGCACCGGGGAAAGGCCGCGGGCGACGAGCGCCGTCCGCAAGCCGGCCGCCGCGGCCCGGAGCGTCTCGGCCGAGTGGATGACGAACTTCACCTTCCCGCCGGTGCCCCCGGTCGGGATCATCACGCGTCCGCGCCATCCCTGCGGCCAGTCGCACGTGCCCAGCCCGCGCGGCACGAGGGCGAGTCCGTCGACGAGCGTCCCGCGCGGAAGCAAGCGCGCCGCTTCTTCCCGTTGGGTCTCCGTCCAGCGCGGGTTGCCTAAGAAGACCGGCAGACCGGCGTCGTGCGCCGCGAGCACCGCGCCGAGGTGCGTCGCCTGGTCGGGGTGGAAGACCGCTACCGCGCTCATGTCAGTTCCTGCCAGAAGGCGGCCCAGTCGTAATCGCGCAGGCCGCCGGCGACCGGTCCCGCAAGGTGGCGCTCGCGACCGTCGTGCTCGAAGCGGCCCAAGGTATCAAAGCCCACCGTGCCCGCCGCAGGGTCCTGGGCCGCGAGCCAGAGGGCCGCTTGGCGACCGATCGCGGTTTCGAAAGCGGACGAATAGACGACGCTTCCCGCCCGTCCGCGGCGCCAGGCCCGGAGCGTGTCCCAGTCGCCGGCGAGCATCGGCTTCACCACGACGGGGCCGGACCATTCCGTGCCGCCGGGCGTCAGGAAAGATTCGTCGAGGGCGACTTTCTCCGTCCCGAGCGAAGCGTATCCCGGGTGCCCCACCGGCAGGGGTTGCTCGATGAATTCGATCTGCGCGTGCGCCCGGGCGAAATCCGTCCACCGGCGCGCGGCCTGGAGGTCCAGCGAGCCGTTCGCGTCCAGGCGCAGCGCGCCCGTGAAGCGGCGCATCACGCCGGTCACGGCGTCGACGGGCGTCTCCGCCGAGATCTTCATCTTCAGCGTCCGGAAGCCGGCTTCGATCTTGGCCTGGGACTCCATCGCGGAAAGCGTCATCAAGCCGGCGCAGGGCAGGCCGCCGCCGAAGCGTGAAATCTCGTCCCACGCCCGGCAGCTCGACAGGGCGGAAGACAGGCAGGGAAGCGGGAAGGGGGAGGCTTCGACGGCCGCGGCAAGGTGGGAGAGGCCGCCTTGGGCCGAGCGGAGGAATTCCAGGGATTGCGCGATCGTCTCCGTCGGGAAGCCGGGCCAAGGGGCGATTTCTCCGTAGCCGGTGCCTTGGTCGGTCTGCGTACGAAGGATGATGCGATCGACGCAGTCGACCGATCCCGCCCCGGTGACCAAGGGCGAGCGCAGGCGACGCCTGACCCGTTTGAAGTCGAAAAAGCCTCCGGTCATGCGACATCAGACTTTAATCCGGCCAAACTCGCAAAATCAATTTGCCACACCCTTGGGGGGTGCCTAACACCCTTTGGGGAAACCGACCACTCATGGCCGCCTCGAAATCCAAGGGCCGCGTTTCCCTCGACGAACGCTTTTACCTGTCCGCTGACAGTTTCTTCCTGGCCAATGCCGGACTCGGCCTGACGTACGACGACGTCTCGCTGGCCACCCGTTATTCCGAGGTCCTGCCCCGGATGACCCGCCTGGACACTTCCCTTTCCGACGCGCTTCCGCTGTCGTTGCCCATCGTCTCCTCCGACATGGACACGGTCACCGAGCACCGCATGGCCATCGCCATGGCCCTCAATGGCGGGCTCGGGCTCCTGCACTATAACATGGCGGAGGCCGATCAGGTCGCCGAGGTCCGTCGGGTCAAGAACCACATCCACGGCATGATCGGCGATCCGGCCGTCGTCTCCCCGGCCGACACCATCGGACAGGTCCTCGCCCGCATCGAGCGCGATGGCCTGGCCTTCAGCACCTTCCCGGTCACCGAAGCCGACGGCACCTTGCTCGGCCTCCTGCCCGGCAGCGCGGTCAAGGAGCGCCATGGCCAGCGCAAGGTCGAGGCCGTCATGATCCCCCGCGACAAGGTCTTCACCGTCGCGGAGAAGGACCTCGGCAAGGATCCCATCGCCACGGCCGACCGTAAGTTCTCGGAACACGTCGGCCAGAACAAGCTCCTCGTCGTGGACGCGCGCAACCGCCTGCGCGGCCTGTTCACGCTGAGCGACATCGAGCGCATCTCGGAAGAATCGCGCGCGCATGTGCGCCCGACCCGCGACGCCGAGTTCCGGCTCCGCGTCGGCGTGGCGGTCTCGGTCCCCCGGACCGCCGACGGCGAGATCGACCGCGCCCGCCTGCTCGCCCATGTCGGCGCGCTCGTCGACGAAGGCGCCGATGCGCTGGCCATCTCGACCGCCCACGGCCACACCAAGGGCGTCGGCGACGCGCTGCGCATCCTGCGCAAAGCCCATAAGGACATCACCCTCATCGCGGGCAACGTCACCAGCGGCGAAGGCGTCGAATTCCTCGCCGCGGCCGGCGCCGACACCGTGAAGATCGGCCAAGGTCCGGGTTCCATCTGCACCACGCGCATCGTCGCGGGCGTCGGCATCCCCCAGCTCACCGCGCTCTATGTCGCCTCGCGCGCCGCAGCCCGCCGCGGGGTGCGCATCCTCGCCGACGGCGGGGTCACCAAGAGCGGCGACATCGTCAAGGCCCTCACCATGGCCGACGCCGTCATCCTGGGCGGACTGCTCGCCGGCTCGCGCGAAGCGCCGGGCAAGCTGATGGAGATCAACGGCAAGACCTATAAAGAATACCGCGGCATGGGCTCCCACGAGGCCATGCGCAAAGGTTCGGCCGCCCGCTACGGGCATTCCGGCAGCGGCAAGTTCAGCAAGGTCGCCGCGGAGGGCATCGAAGCGCTCAAGGAAGTCTCGGGCACCGTCGATCAGGTGCTCGGCACCCTTGCCGGCGGTATCCAGAGCGGCCTAGGCTACCTCGGCGCCGCCAACCTCGCCGAACACCGCAACCGCGCCCGCTACATCCGCGTCACGCCCGCCGGGCAGCGCGAAGCCGCTCCTCATGACGTCATCGAAATCAAAGCCGGCTCCTAATTTTCCCATGACCGCGTTCTTCCGAGGCCTGATCCTCTTCCTTTTCGGCGTCCTGTCGGGCGCGGCGGGCATGCTCTTCTTCACGCCCAGTTTCAACGTCGTCGTCACCCGCGGCAAAACCCCGGTCCGCCTGATCGAGTTGCCGCGTGCTCCCGCCGGCGAGTCGCCCGTCGCCGAGCTGGTCGCCGCCGGGTCGCCCTCCGTCCCCAAGCCCGTCGCGAACGCCGACACCGATGAGCCGGCGGCGCCGGCCACCGCCGTCGAGCCCGCCTTGGACTTCGAGGCGATCTCCCGTCATCTCATCGTCTGGCCGACCGCGGTCTCGACCAAGTCCGCCACCATCGTCGAAGTGCTGACCGACGGCGACAAACCGCAACCGCTCGCCCTCGAGGCCGGCACCGTCCTGCAGCTCTCCAAGGTGCGCGCCGACGGCATGCTGGAAGTCCGGGCCAAGGGAGCGAAGTTCGTCATCCAGAGCAGCCTCACCGATTTCGCCGCCGAAGTCACTAAGCGGGCCGCCGAGCTGGCCGCTAAAGGCGCTCCGACGGATGCGCCGCAGGCCAACGCCGGCACGCCGACCATGGTCACGCCCACCCCGTCGACCGCGCCCGTCGCTCCGACCGCCCCTGCGGCGCCGGCGACGCTCGACGACCGCGTCAATACGCTCTTCGGCAAGAAACGTTCCGGCTCGCCCGCGAACGAAGCCAAGCCCAAGGAAGCCGAGAAGAAAAAAGACCCGTTCGCCCGCTGACCGATGGGCCTGCCCCGGATCCATTCTTGGAACGTCAACGGCGTCCGGTCCGCGCTCGGCAAAGGCCTGGCGGACTACGTCGCCGCCGCCGACCCGGACGTCCTCTGCCTGCAGGAGACCAAGTGCGAGACGGCCGTCGCGCGCACCCTCGGGCTTTCCTTTCCTCATCAGGTCTGGCATGAAGCGGAGAAGAAGGGCTATTCCGGCACCGCGGTCCTCTCGAAGGTCGCCCCGCTTTCCGTCGCCACGGATTTTCCGGGCGACCATCCGGCGGAAGGACGGGTCGTGACCGCCGAGTTCCAAGGACTCTACGTCGTCAGCGCCTACGTCCCCAATTCGCAGCGCGAGCTCGAGCGTCTGGGCTATCGTCTCCAGTGGGACGCGGATTTCCGCAAATACCTCGCGCGCCTGGCCAAGCGCAAGCCGGTCGTGGTGTGCGGCGACCTCAATGTCGCGCACGGCGAGATCGACCTCGCCAACCCCGCGGCGAACCGGCGCAACGCCGGCTTCACCGACGAGGAGCGCGCGTCGTTCGGCGAGCTGCTGTCGGGGCATGGGTTCGTCGACACCTTCCGGGCGACGCATCCGGCCCTCGGGCAGCGTTACAGTTGGTGGTCCTATCGGCCCGGCATCCGGGCGCGCAACATCGGGTGGCGTCTCGATTACTGCCTCACGTCGGACGGGCTGAAGTACGAACAACCCGAGATCCACGACAAGATCACCGGGTCCGACCACTGCCCGGTGTCGGTCCGCGTCCGGGCCGAGCTCTGAAGACTCAGGCCGGGACGTCCGCGCCCGTCAGGCGTCGGACCCACGGGACGAGCAGGAGCAGGAGCACCGTCAGCGCGGCCACCAGCAGCGCCTGCTGCCAGAAGAAGTGCGCGAGCGCTTCGGGGTTCTTGCCGTCGAAGCCGCCGGCGACGACGCCCGCGAGCTTGTTGCCGAGGGCGGTGCCGAGGAACCAGACGCCCATCACCAAGCCGGTCAGCCGCGCCGGCGCGAGCTTCGTCATCGCGCTCAACCCGACGGGGCTCAGGCAAAGTTCGCCGAGGGTCTGCAGGAAATAGACGGCGACGAGCCACCACGGACTGACTTTGCCTTCCGCCGTGAGCCGGGCGGCCGGCACGAGCAACGCGAACGAGGCGCCAAGGAACGCCAGCCCCCACACGAACTTCATCGGCATCGACGGCTGCCGTTCACGCAGCCGCACCCAGCCCCAGGCGAACACCGGAGCGAGCGCCAGGATGAAGAGCGAGTTGAGCGACTGGAACCACGACGACGGGAAGGCGAAGCCGCCCAGCTCGTTGCGGGTCAGCTCGTCGGCGAAGAGCGTGAGCGAGGACCCGGCTTGTTCGAACACCGCCCAGAAGAGGATGGCGGCGAGGAAGAACACGAGGATGGCGGCGATGCGTCGGCTGTCGTCGTCGCGGCGGACGACCCCGAACCAGACGACGCCGGCGACCGGCAGGGCGTACACGAAGAAATTGATCCACGCGTAGGTGTCGGCGGCGATGAGCGCGGCGAAGAGGCCGACCGTGCCGAGGGTCACCAGCACGAGGCGGCCCCAGGGGCGAGGATGGTCGGCGTCGGGCGGCGCGCCCACGTGCGTCAGCCAACCCAGCCCGCGGAGGTAGACCGCCATCCCGAACGTCATGCCCACGCCGGCGGCGGCGAAGCCCCAGTGCCAGCAGTGCGTCGGGTCGAGTCCCCAGCCGGCCAGCAGGGCCTTGAATTCCTCCCCCTGGGCGAGCCAGCCGACGACCAACGGCGCCGCGAACGCGCCGAGGTTGATGCCCATGTAGAAGAGAGAGAAGCCGGCGTCGCGTCGCGTGTCGGCATGGGAGTAGAGCCCTCCGACCAGCGTGCTGATGCTTGGCTTGAGCAGCCCGGTCCCCAAGGCGACGAGCGTCAGCCCGGCGTAGAAAGCCGGCACGGACGGAACCGCGAGGGCGAAGTGTCCGGCGGTGATGATCAGCCCGCCTACCAGCACCGAGCGGCGGGCCCCGAGGAAGCCGTCGGCCAGGGTGCCCCCGAGGATGCAGACGAGGTAGCTCGCCATGGTATAGTTTCCGTAGACTTGGGTGGCGAAGCGCAGCTCCCAGCCGAGGCCGCCTGCCGCCAGCGGTGCGATCATGAACAACAGCAGCAGGGCCCGCATGCCGTAGTAGGAGAAACGCTCCCACATCTCGGCGTAGAAAAGCATGCTCAAGCCGCGCGGGTGGCCGCCGATCCCGCCATGGTCGCGTTCGGTGTGCCGGGCGGTCGACTCGACGTCGGGGGTCAGCTCATGCATCGGGGGATATAAGCAGGTCGGACTGGAAGGGGTAGCCGGGAATGCAATCACGGCCAAATCGAGGGACGGCGTTGACAAAGGGGGTCGAGGGCCTACTTTTGAGACTCAATCTCAATTAGCGTGACCCCGCTATCCCAACTTCTGCCCGGTCAATTCGGGAAGCTGGCCTCGCTCAATCCTGAGCGCGGGGTGGACCAGCGTCTGATGGCACTCGGCTTGCTGCCCGGCATGGTCCTGAAACTTATCCGCAAGGCGCCCTTGGGCGATCCGCTGGCCATCGAGTTCGGCGGCCAAGTCGTGAGCCTGCGCATGGCCGAGGCGGAAAACCTCATTGTCGACGTTTCAGCCGACTGTCCCATCCAAAGACCTCGCCAGCCGTGAGCACACCCGATCCCGGCCTCTTGGTCGCCTTGGTCGGTAACCCTAATACCGGCAAATCGACCCTCTTCAACGCCCTGACCGGCCTTCGTCAGCGCGTCGGCAACTACCCCGGCGTCACCGTCGCCCGCAAGTCGGGGACGTGCGAACTGGGCGGCGGCCAGAAAGTCGAGCTCGTCGATCTGCCCGGACTCTACTCCCTGGCCGCGGCTTCGCCGGACGAGCAGGTCGTCACCGACGCCTTGGCCGGCAATATCACGGGCGACCGTCGGCCGGACGCGGTGGTCCTCGTGGTCGACGCGACCAACCTGCTCCGCAATCTCTTCCTCGCTTCGCAGGTCGCCGAGCTCGGCCTGCCGGTCGTGCTGGTGCTCAACCAGGCCGACGTCGCCCGGGAACAGGGACTGCGCATCGATACGGCGCTGCTTTCCGAGCGGCTGGGCGGCGTGCCCGTGGTGCTTGCTTCGGCCTGGAAGGGCGAAGGCGTCGACGAGGTCCGGTCGGCCATCGCCCGCGCGCTCGCGGAGCGCACGGTCTTACGCCGCGTGGAATGGCCCGCCGAAGTGGGCCGCGCGCTCGCCGAAGTCGCCGCCGCCGTCGTCGCGGACACCGGCCGGCCGGCGACGGACGCCGACGCGCAGCGGCTGCTCTTCGATACGAATCCCGGCACGGCCGAACGACTGGGCTGGCCCGCGGCGCGCCGCGAGAAGACCCTCCGCTCCGCGCGTGAACGCGTCCGCAACTCCGGCTATAACCCGATGGCCGCCGAACCGCTCGTGCACTACGCGCACCTGCGCGCCATGCTGACCGGCGTCGTCGTCGAGGGCTCGGGCAAGGCCGGCCGCACCGCGGCCGTCGACCGCCTGCTGCTTCATCGGATCCTGGGGCCGGTCCTTTTCGCCGGCATCATGCTCGGCTTCTTCGCTTCGGTCTTCTGGCTCGCGAAGTTCCCGATGGAATGGATCCAGACCGGCGTCGACGGCACCAAGGGACTGGTCGCTCCGCTGCTCGCGTCGACGCCCATGCTGCAGAGCCTGGTCGCCGACGGCGTCATCGGCGGCGTCGGCGCGTTCCTCGCCTTCCTTCCCCAGATCCTCATCCTGTTCCTGTTCCTCGGCATCCTCGAGGACAGCGGTTACATGGCCCGGGCGGCCTTCATCATGGACCGGCTTTTCAGCTGGTGCGGGCTCAACGGCAAAAGCTTCGTGCCGATGCTCTCGGGCTTCGCCTGCGCCATCCCCAGCCTGCTTTCGACGCGGACCATCGAGGATCCCAAGGCGCGGCTCGCGACGGCCTTCGTGGTGCCCTTCATGAGCTGCTCGGCGCGGTTCCCCGTCTACGCGCTGATGTGCGGGGCGTTCATCGCGCCGCTCTACGGCCCCGGATGGGAGTCGCTCGTCATGGTCGCCATGCATTGCGTCGGCCTGTGCTTCGCGGTGCCGACGGCTTTCGTCCTGACCCGCCTGGTGCTCAAGGTGAAGCCGCAGCCGTTCGTGCTCGAGCTGCCGCGCTACCAGCTGCCCAAGCCGCGCGACGTGATCTGGCGCATGTGGCAGAACGCCGCGGAGTTCGTCTCCAAGGCCGGCACGGTCATCTTCGCGATCTCGATCATCGTCTGGGCGCTGTCTTATTTCCCGCGCGACGCGGCGGTCGCCGAGCGCGTCCGCCTGGCGCACCCCGCCGCCTCCGCCGAAGACCTCAACGCCAGGACCCAGGCCGCCTATGTCGAGCAATCCTACATGGGTCGCTTCGGCAAGGCGGTCCAGCCCGTCTTCGACCCGCTCGGCTTCGACTGGAAGATCACCGTCGGCGTGCTCGCGAGTTTCCCGGCGCGCGAGGTGATCGTGTCGACGCTGGGCGTGACCTATGCCGTGGGCGAGGGCGCGGAAGCCGACAGCCAGGACCTGCGCCGGGCGATGCAGGACGCCAAGTGGTCCGAGGGGCCGCGCGCGGGCACGCCCATCTTCTCGCTCGCCGCGGTGCTCGCCCTGATGGTGTTCTTCGCGCTGTGCTCCCAGTGCGGGCCGACGGTCGCCACGCTCGCCCGCGAGACGGGCGGCTGGCGCTGGGCCGCGCTTTCGTTCGGCTACATGACGCTGCTCGCCTGGGCGGTCGCCGCGCTCGTCTACCAGGTCGTGAGCCGTCTCGCATGAACTTCGAAGCCATGATCGTGGGCGGCGTGGTCGGGGTGGCCGTCGGCTGGCTCTTCCGCCGCTGGCGCGCGGCCTTGCGCCGCCGGAAAGACGGCGCTTGCGCGGGCGGCTGCGGGTGCGGTCCTAAGCCGAAGCGTTGAACTCGGGAGATGGGGATGGTCAAGGCGCCGTGGAGGCGTCAGTCTTCCAAGATGTCCCTCAAAACCCGACACACCCGTCATCGCGCCAAAGCCCCTGTCAGCCCCCGCGCGTCCCGTCCTTCGGTGAAGCAGGTCAGCCGCTCCAAGGCCAAGCCGAAGGCGGCGAAGAAGTAAGCCAAGCGGAGAGAAGTTGACCCGTTGATCGGTTGATCAGTGGGCCGGAGGAGACACGCGGCTCAACGGGAGACCGGAAACCGGGAGGTTAGCTGCGGACATTTTGTTTCGGGTGACAGGTGACGGCCGCTCGGTCATCAGCCGATCGGGAGTCAGCCATTCAGCCATCGGCAGCCGGCGCCAAACTCCCGCGGCTTCTCCGCTGCCTCCCTTGCCCACATGTCAACTTGTCAACCTGCCAGCTAGTGCTGCCCTCTGGCCAACGGGCCCACTGTTCAACTGATCAACTAGTCTCTTCTCAGACCGGCTGCTGCTGGCTGAGGCAATGCAGCGCGCCGCCTTCGATCAGGAGCAGGCGGCAATCGATGCCCACGATCTTGCGGCCGGGGAAGCAGTCGGCGACGATCCCCAGGGCGGCCTTGTCGGAGTCTTGTCCGTAGAGCGGCACGAGTACGCCGCCGTTGACGATCAGGAAGTTCGCGTGGCTCGGAGGCAGCGCGCGTCCCGCCAGCCGGATGGGGGCGGGCAGGGGCAGTTCCAGGACCTCGAGCCGCTGGCCGCGCGGGCGCATCTCGCGCAGCCGGCGCAGGTTGTCCTGCATCGGCGCGTGATTCGGCGAGGCCTTGTCGGCCTCGCTCACGGCGAGGATCGTCCGCGGGGCGACGAAGCGGGCGAGGTTGTCGATGTGACCGTCGGTGTCGTCGTTCGCCAGGCCTTCGCCGATCCAGAGCAGCTCGTCGATCGCGAGGCCGTCGCCGATCGCGGCGTGGAAGGCCGCGTCATCGCGTCCTTCGGCCCGGTTGGGATTGTTCTGCACGGCCTCGGTGGTGAGCAGCAGGCCGTCGCCGGAGACTTCGATGCCGCCGCCTTCGAGCTCGAAGGGATAGCTGAATTTCCGGAGCCCGAGGCGCGCCGCGACCTTGCCGGGCACCTGGTTGTCGAGCGAGGCCTCGAACTTCCCGCCCCAGCCGTGGAATTCCCAGTCCGTGAGGGCGACCTCGCCGGTCCGGTCGTTCTTCACGAAGATCGGGCCATGGTCGCGGCACCAGACGTCGTCCGTCGCGATGTCGGTCAGCTCGATGACGGAAAGGTCGGCTTTCGCCGCCTTGAGCTCGCGTTCGGCTTCGGCGCGCAGCTTGCCGGCGGCGTTGATCTTCACCGGCTGGAAGCGGCTGATCGCGGCGGCGAATTCGGCGAACTTCGCCGGGATGAGGTCGTAGTGCCCGGGCCAGAGCGCGGTGTTCGACGGCCACGAGAGCCAGGTGGCGGACTGGGGTTCCCATTCCGCGGGCATGCGGAATCCGAGGGAGCGAGGCGTGGACATGCGGAAGGTCAGTCGCGGAGCCGGCGCGTCAGGTCGCCATAGGCGTCGATGCGGCGGTCGCGGAAGAACGGCCAGATGCGGCGGAACGCCCGCTGCTTGGCGAGGTCGCAGTCGGCGAGAAGGACCTCCTCCTGGTCGACGGACGCGCGCGCGACGATCTCGCCGTAGGGGTCGGAGACGAAGCTCTGGCCCCAGAACTGGGTGCGGCCTTCCACGCCGACGCGGTTGGTCGCGGCGACGTAGCAGCCGTTGGCGACGCCGTGGCCGCGCTGGACGGTCTCCCAGGCGTTGTGCTGGGCGCGGCCAAGGGCGGCTTTCTCTTCGGGCAGCCAGCCGATGGCGGTCGGGTAGAAGAGGATCTGCGCGCCGCCGAGCGCGGTGAGGCGCGCGGCTTCAGGGTACCATTGGTCCCAGCAGATCAGCACGCCGATGTCGCCGTGCGCGGTCTTCCAGGTCCGGAAGCCGAGGTCGCCCGGCGTGAAGTAGAACTTCTCCTCGAAGCCGGGATCCTGCGGGATGTGCATCTTCCGGTATTTGCCGAGCACGGTCCCGTCGGCGTCGATGACGGCAGCGGTGTTGTGGTAGACTTCGCTGCCGCGCGCTTCGAACAGCGGGGCGACGATGACGACGCCGAGGCGTTTGGCGGCCTTGGCGAGCTCGGTCACCGACGGACCGGTCTCGATGGGCTCGGCCAGGTCGAAATGCTTCGGGTCCTGGGTGACGCAGAAATACTTCGTCGTGAACATCTCCTGCAGGCCGATGATCTTGGCGCCCTTGGCGGCCGCCTCCTCGATGCGGGGCAGGGTCTTCCTGACGTTCGCCGCGGGCGTGTCCTCCGCGGTGAGTTGGATCAGGCCGACGCGCACGGAGTCGTTCATGGCGGTCGTCAGTAGACCAGCTTGTTGATCGG
>JBDKKH010000135.1:0-5318 GCA_039796215.1 Verrucomicrobiota bacterium | reverse complement strand
CACGAAGAGCGTGGTCTCGCCCTTGCTGATGGTGACCGCGCCGTTGGCGAGGCGGGCGATGGAGCCCGTGTTGATCGTGATACCGAGTTCTTCGATGGTCACGGAGTGTTTCTGTTTCATGGGTGTTTTATGCTTGGTGCGTTGTGCCGGGCGGAAGTGCCCGGCGGGTTGTGGTTGGGTTGGGTGAAAAGCGGACGTCCCAGCCTAGGCGGGGACGCTCGGTGAACAGGGGCGCCCGGAGGCGACGTTCACTTGCGGAGGTTGAGCTTGGCCAGGAGCGCGTTGTAGCGGTCCAGGTCAGTCGACTTCAGGTAGGCGAGGAGCTTGCGACGACGGTTCGTCAGCATGATCAGGCCGCGACGAGAGTGGAAATCCTTGCGGTGGGCGCGCAGGTGCTCGGTCAGGTGGGTGACGCGGGCGGTGATCAGCGCGACCTGGACTTCGGGGGAACCGGTATCCTTGGCGTCCTGCTGGTGCTTCTTGATGACTTCAGACTTATTGACCGACATGGTGGTGGTTAGTTTTGGGTTGATGATGGCCGACCTGGGAGAAATTCCCGAAAGCCCCGCCGATTGGCCGGACTCTCCGTCTGGAACAGGCTTGCGCCCGCCGACCAGCGTGAGAAGGGCTCCGCCCCTCTCCCTAACGAAGTTGACCGGCAGTAAAGAGGGCTGACCACCCCCTTAGCAAGCCGGAATACCCCCTTCAGGTCACTTATTCACAGGCCCGTCGGGCTCAGTTTTCGGCAAAAATGACGTCGTAAGCCAGGCAAGCCGCCAAGAGCCAGGCCACCCGGGCCGGCTGGCCGGCGAACTCCGGCGCGACCTCGAGGTGATAGTTGTCTGCCGAGGTGAAGAGCTCCTTGCCGAGGCCGGCCCACTTCTTGTCCATGGTGCCGATGACCACCCCCGCCGGATCCTTAAGCTGACGGGTCCAGCTGAAGACCCCGCCGCTGAACTCGCCGATGGGACGCTCGTCCGCGTCCTCGACCAGGATCTTGCCCGACAGCGAGAAGAGCTTGTTCCGGAGCGAACCCAGCTTGCGGCCTTGCGCGTCGAAGATCGCGAGCTTCGACGTGAAGAAGGACCAGCCCTTCTCCAGCCGCAGGGCGACGGTCTGCTGGTCGGCCTCGTGGACGACGATCTCGGTCGGCAGCATCTGCTTCTTCACGAGGAGGCGCAGCCACTTGAGCTTCGGTTTTTCCTGCGCGTGGCCGAGCGGCTGGCCGGAGACCGGATGCAGCAGGTCGTAGGCGTCGGCGAACCGGAGCACGGCCACTTGTTCTCGCACGAAGAAAGCGTTGTTCTGCAGGAGCATGCCGCATTAGAAACCCCGCCGACCCGCGGGCAAGCGGGAAGCAGGCCTGATTAGTCCGTTGACTCCCCTGCCCCGCCAGACCGTCATAGCGGGCATGGAATCAGGCTCTGAAGACCAACCCCGCCTCACCGGCGCCGAACGCGGCAAGCTGCGGAGCCTCGCCCAGACCCTCGATGCGAAGGTGTTCGTCGGCAAGGCCGGCGTGAACGCCGGCATCGCCAAGCTCCTCGAGGAAGCCTTCCGCAACGCCGACCTGGTCAAGGTCCGCTTCACCGCCGAACGGGCCGAGATGGACAAGCAAGCCCTGGAGCTGGCCCAGCTGACCGAGAGCGAAGTCATCGGCAGCGTCGGCCGCACGGCGACGTTCTTCAAGCTCGGCGCCGACGTCGAATGACCGATGGACGCCTCGCTGTTTCAGTCACGGCATGAGGCTCTGATCCAAACGGCGGAGGCTTCGCTCCGCCGCCTGACCCCGGCCGCCACGGTCCGGCCGGCGCGGCTCCATGGCGCGATGCGCCACTCGCTCGAAGCCGGCGGCAAGCGGCTCCGGCCCGTGCTCTGCCTCGCCGCCGCCGCCGCCTTCGATCCGCGGGCCGACGCGACCCATGCCGCGACGGCCCTCGAGTGCGTCCACACTTACTCGCTCATCCACGACGACCTGCCGTGCATGGACGACGCCGACCTCCGCCGGGGACGCCCTTCGTGCCACAAGGCTTTCGACGAGGCCACCGCCCTGCTCGCCGGGGACGCCCTTCAGCCGCTCGCCTTCGAGCTGCTGGCCGTCGGGTTCGCGTCGAACCCCGCGCTCGCCACCGCGCTCGTCCGGGAACTCGCCGTCACGGCCGGGTCCACGCTTCTCGTCGGCGGACAGACGGAAGACATGGGCGGGCTCGCCGCGGGCGCGACCGATGATCGCCTGGAATTCATCCTGGCGGGCAAGACCGCCGCGATGCTCAGCGCCTCGCTGGCGATGGGCGCCATGATCGGCGGGGCTTCGGCGCCCGACGTCGAACGCTACCGGCAGGCGGGCCGCGCGGCGGGCATCGCCTTCCAGCTCGTCGACGACCTGCTCGACCTGACGGCCGACGCCGCGGAGCTCGGCAAGCCCGTCGGCGCTGACGCGCAGAACGGCAAATTCACCTTCTCGGGCATGCACGGCGTCGAAGCGACGAAGCAGCGCATCTCCGCGCTGACGGACGAGGCGGTCGCGCATCTCCGGGCGGCCCGCGGCGACGGCGAGTTCCTGATCGAACTGGTCCGGCGGATGTCCGCGCGACGCAGCTAATCAGTCGTCGAGCCGACGACCGCCCGAGGGCAGCTGGTCGGGAAGGAATCCGTAATAAGTGCCGACCCAAAGCCGCCAGGCCAGCGCATGGATGAGCGGCGGCACCACGAAGATCGCGGCGACCGCCAGACGGACGGCCACGGCGGCGCTCACCCAGTCGAGACGATAGGCCAGCAGCACCAGCGGCAGCACGCCGAAGGCGGTCAGCCCGTAATTCCACACGATGGCCCCGAGGAAGAACCCCTCCTTGCGGCGCAAGGTCATGCCGCAGCCCGCGCAATGCGTCGGGGTATCCCAGAGGCGGGCGAAACGGCCCGTCCGGTCGTCGGCGGCCCGGATGGCCGCGCCGCAGTCCGGACAGCGGCCGCGCGCCGACCGCCAGAAGATGTCCGCGCGAAATTGCATCCCCGCAGGTTATCCGTCCGTCCGCCGCTGGCAAGCCAAGCAAAAGGCCGGCTCCCTCGCGGAAGCCGGCCTGTGCGGACGAAGGCGACGAGCGCTTATTCGGCGGCCGTCTCACCCACCTGGAAGCGGGTGAAGCGGACGATCGAAACTTCCTCGCCGACCTTGCTCTTCGCGGCGGCGATCAGGTCCTGGATCTTCTGTTCGGGATCCCGGAAATAAGCCTGCTCGAGCAGACAGGAGTCGGCGAAGAACTTGTCGACGCGACCGGAGACGATCTTCTCCATGTTGGCGAGCTGGCCCTTCTTGCGGCCTTCGGCGGCCACGACCTGCTTCTCGCCCACGGCGATACGCTTCTCGAGTTCGGCGATGGCCTCGGCGTCGTTGGCGGCCTTCTGCTCGACGAGCTGGCCCTTGTAGTCCTCCACGATGCGCTTGGCTTCGTCGATGGCCTTGTCGGCCTCCGACTTGGTGAACTCGGAGGCGATCTCGCGCTCCTTGGCGACGACGTCGGCGGAGACTTCGTCGCGGCGCACGAAACGGGCGTTGTTGGCGACGACCTGCATCGCGAGCTGGCGGGCCAGTTCGGCGACTTCAGGATTGGCGGCGGCGGCCTGGGTCTTGAGACCCAGCTCGAGGAGGACGGCGATCTTGGCGCCGGTGTGGATGTAGGCCGAAACCCGGCCCACGCCGGTGGCTTCGAACTTCAGGACGCGGGAGACCTTGAGGTTCTCGCCGATCTTGAGCACCTGGTCGTTCAGATAGTCGTTCACCTTGCGGGACTTGTCCGCGTGGTAAGGCTGCTCGAGCAGCCCGTCGACGCCGTTGGCGGCGGCCTGGCCCACGAGTTCCTTGGCGAGAGCGATGAAGTTCTCGTTCTTGGCGACGAAGTCGGTCTCGCAGTTCAGCTCAAGGAGAGCGGCCGAGCGGCCGTCGGCCGAGACCTGGACGGCGAGGATACCCTCGCTGGCCTTACGGTCGGCTTTCTTGTTGCGGGTGGCGACTCCCTTGATGCGGAGGATCTCGACGGCCTTCTCCATGTCGCCGTTGGCTTCCACGAGGGCCTTCTTGCAATCCATGAGACCGGCGCCGGTACGCTGGCGCAGATCGTTGACCGTCTGGGCGGTGATGGCGGACATGGCTCGGTTACTTGGACTTGCGAGGGCTGGGGCGCTTGGCCGGAGCGGCGCCTTCGACGGACTCGGCGCCTTCGTTGGCCTTGAGAAGCTCTTCGGAGATCTGGACCTGAGGCTGGACGGACTCGCCGGCGTCCTGACGGGCGACGGGGGTCACGGTCTTGCGATCCTGCGAGACGGCCTTGCGGCGGGAGAGACCGTTCTGGACGGCCTGGGTGAGGACTTCGACGACCAGGCGGATGGACTTGGCGGCGTCATCGTTGCCCGGGATCGGGAACTTGAGGAGGGTCGGGTCGGAATTGGAATCGCAGAGGCCGACGACCGGGATGCCGAGACGGACGGCTTCGTTGACGGCGATCTCTTCGAGCTTGGTGTCGACGACGATCATCACGGCAGGCAGGTCGCGGTATTCGAGGAGGCCTTCGAAGTTACGGGCCATGCGGGACATCTCGCGCTTCACGGCGGCGGCTTCCTTCTTGTGCATCTTGGCGAGGGAGCCGTCCTGCTCCATGCGGAGGTAGGTGCGGTACTTGTCGAGCGAGCGCTTGATGGTGGCGAAGTTGGTCAGCGTGCCGCCGAGCCAGCGATTGACGGCGAAAGGCATGCCGGTGGACTTGGCGGCCTGACGGACGACTTCCTGGGCCTGGGGCTTGGTCGCGACGAAGAGCACTTCCTTGCCCTTGGACGCGGCGTCCTCGACGAAGGCGACGGCGGCGGCGAGGCACGCGTGCGTCTTCTCAAGGTCGATGATCGACACGCCGTTGCGGTGGTCGAAGATGTAGGGACGGCTGCGGGGATTCCAGCGACGGGTCTGGTGTCCGAAGTGGACGCCGGCATCGAGGAGGTCTTTGACTGTGATGTTCATGGTGTTTTTGGCTCCGTATCCCTTTTCCTGCCGAAGGAGGGGACATTGGATCTAGGTATACTGACGGGTTTTGGTTTGGATGTCCGAGGCGATCGGCGGTCGCTTCAAACGGTGGAAAGTGGGTTCAAACAGCCCCAGCCATCGGGTGCAAGCGGGAAAATCAGCCCAAAGAGGCTCATTTGGAACTGACAGGCCTTGCCCGCCTCCGCAGGTTCAGCCCATCGCGATGACTTGGGCCTACCGGATCTTCTTCCCCCTGCTGCTCATCCCAGCCCTGCCCTATTACTTCTGGCGAATGCTTCGCCGCGGCGGG
>JBDKKH010000134.1:0-4441 GCA_039796215.1 Verrucomicrobiota bacterium | reverse complement strand
CGCCGGCGTTCCAGAAGCCGTAGCCGATGAAGGAGCCCTGCTTATCGTAGGCCGTGACCACGTCGCCCTGGCGGGCGTCGGGCGATACCTCGCCGACCATCGAGCGGAAGATCGCGGGCTTGGACGTGAAGGTCTTGAGCTGCACCCATGGCTTCTCGCGCGCGATGGGCGCGGGGATGTTGGGCAGGCTGCTGGTCGGCTCGGACATGCCCACAGGTTCGGCCTGGCTTCGTGCTTGGCAAGCCCCGGCCGCTCCGACGGGTCAGATTACCCGATGAAGCTGCAGATATACTGGCAGATGCCGGACTGCACGGTGATCGTGAAGCCGGACTTCGGGGCTACGTAGAAGTGGGTGCCCGCGCCGTAGGTCTTCTCTTCCTTGGAACCGTCCTGGACCACGACGCATGAGCCGTCGGTGATTTCCATGATCTCGGCCTTGTCGGTGCCGAAGTGGTAGGTGCCGGCGTAGATCAGGCCGACGGTCTTCTTGGCGCCATCGGCGGTGAGGATCGTGTGGGAGACGACCTTGCCATCGAAGTAGACGTTGGCTTTGGCGACGGCGGTGACGTTTTTGAATTCCATGGGACGGATTTGGTAAGGGGAGGGGTAGGGAGGGTAAAGGGAGAAAGTTCGTCGCGGAGCGACGAATGAGAGTATGGAGTATGGAGTATCGAGTATCGAGTATAGGGGGTGACGAGAGGGCTGGATGGAGGACTGCGTTGAGGGCTGAGTGGATGAGAGGTAGCCGATACCTCGGCGTTCCCAACCGCCAATCGCTAACCGCCAATACCTGATACGGGTAGGGTCGGAACCGCGTCACGACATGGCTGCATTCATTCTCAGGTGGCGGGTGGCGGCTCCGGATGGCAGGTGGCGGTCAGAGCATGCCATCCGAAGCAATCCGCTAAGAAGGCACTCCCCCGCGCACCCTTGTCACCGTGTCCCCAAGGTCTTCACCACCTGATAATAGGCCGTCGGTCCCAGGAGCTCCGCGCCGTCCACGCCCTTCAGGCCTGTGAAGCGGATCTCATGCACGAAGCCGGGGGCGGTCTCGGCGAGAGGAATCCGGAAGGTCAGGCCGTCCGCGTCGAGGGTGGCGCGCTCGGCGTCGAGTTTCTGCTCGTCTACTTTCGGCGAGCCGTAGGCCGAGTGGTACTTGTAGCGGAAGCGTCGGACGAGAGGCGCGGCCTGTCCCGCCGCGACGGGACGTGTGAAGCGCACTTCAAACCCTTCGGCGGTGAGCCGTACCCGTTCGATCAGCAAGGGGAGTTTCGCCGGCGGGTCGATCCGGACGATGCCGTTGTTGCCGGCCCAGGACAGGTGGGTCTTGCCGACGAAGAGCGCGCCCGCGGCGTCGAAGGCCAGGCGGTGGTTCCCGTTGCGCAGCGCCTTGGTGTCCATGAACGGGATCATCGCGCCCTGATGGACGCCGCCGATGTCTTCGCCGACGAAGCGGACCAGACGGGAGGCGTTCATCTCGCCGAAGACCACCTGGCCGGCGAGGGAGCCCCAGGCCGCCGGGAATACCGCCGGCTGCGTCGGCGAGTTCGAGAGGTCCGCGTAGACGAAGATGCCCGCCGGCTGGGCGCGCATCTTCTCGAGCTTGGCGACCGGCAGGTCCAAAGGGTCCCCTTGATTCCAGCCGGGGGTCCAGACCAGCGAGGCCGGGTGGCCGTTGAAAGAACCTTTCGTGACGACTTGCAGCGGGCTGCTGCCGCGCCAATCGCCTTGGTTGTCGTTGATCAGCAGCCGGCCCTGTCCGTCGAAGCCGATGCCGTCCGGCGAACGGAAGCCCGTGGCGAAAAGTTCCGCCGGCCCCTTGCCGCCGTCGGGCAGGCGCATGACGCAGCCGCGGAAGGGCACCCGGGAATACATGCGGCCCGCGAGCTTCGAGGCGAAGCCTTTGCCGGTGGTCATCTGCGCGCGGTCGGCCTTGCCGATGTCGGACCAAGCGCCACGGATCTCCTTGAAGACACCGTCGCCGGAAGAGGCCAGGTTGAGGGCGACGTAGAGCGCGCCATCGGGTCCGCGCGCCGGGCCGAAGGCGAACTCGTGGTAGTTGCCGGAGAGGCCGAAGCCGTCCCAGACCGTACGGTAGCGGTCCGCGCGGTCGTCGCCGTCGATATCCTCGAGGCGGGTGAGCTCGGGCCTTTGCATCACCAGCAGGGCCCCCTTGCCGTCGGGGAGCAGCCCCAGCGGCTCATGAAGACCTTCGGCGAACTGCTTCCAGACGCCGTCTTTACCGCGCAGGAAGACTTCGCCGCGGTGGAAGGCCACCGCAAGCCGGCCGTCTTCGAGGAAGGCGAGGGCGCCCACCTGGTCGTCGATGCCGGCGGGGGTCTCGACTTTCGACATGGCGAAGCTGGCCGACCATCCGTCCGGCGGGACGGCTGCCAGGTTCGTGGGAGCGGCGAGCAAGGCCAGGACCAGGGCGATCATCGGAGTTGCAGGGTAAGGGTGAACGCGCGGGCCTCGGCCGGGGTCAGGCGAAGGGTGTTTTTGGTGCGCTGGCCGGCGGAGGCGACGGTGACGCGGTCGATCGGGAGTTCGATCGGCCGGTCGGTCTCGACGACGAAGGAGCGGGTGAGCGTCTTTCCGTCCGAAGTCAGGGTCTCGCGGAAGGTCGCGCCCTGGCGGACGTACTCGAAGGTCGGCAGGCCGGCCTTATCGACCGAGTACCCGAGGAACTTCACCGCCGGGTCCGGGGTCTCGGCATCGGTTTCCCAGACCACGTTACCGTCCCTGACGACCTGTGCCTTGCCGTTACCCTTCCAGTAATCCCAGGCTTTCAGGAAGTTGCCGCGCCAGACGGAACGAAGCCGGCACTGTCCGGCATCGAAGCAATAAGACAGGTCACCGGGAAGGGCCACGGCGATGGCGGCCGGGCCGGAGTTCGGCAGGAAGATGCGTTGGACTTCGGGGCGGCGGGTCGGTCGAGCCGCCGGGTCGGCGAGAACGGCCTTCTTCTCTTTCAGTCCTTTGGACGCTTGGATCATGTGCTCACGGATCGCGAGCAGGTTGGCCTCCCCGAGGTGCCCCATCGAGGGCATCTCGATGACGCCCGGCCGTTTCTTCTGGGGTTGCGCCGCCCAGGCCAGGAACTCTTTCGGCTTCTTTGCGTAGAGCTTGGAGATCTCGATGAGCGAGGGACCCACGACCATCTGGTCGGCGAGGTGGCAGGCCAGGCAGTTCTGTTCGTAGAGGCTTTTGCCGTCGGGCGCGGCGGCGCCGGTCTGCTGGGCGGTGACGGTCAGCGCCCCGAGCAGGCAGGGGAGGAGAAGGAGGCGTCGGGGAAGGCGCATGGGGTCGAAAGAATGGGTAGAGTACGGCGGCCCAGAGGGCAAGCGGGCAGAGGCGTATTGAAGCAAATGCCCCAGAAGAGAGCCGGGTCTCCCCCGGTCGCCCGAGGGGCGTATTCCCTCGGGCGGGCTCAGATCAGCTTCAGCGTCGGCACCGTTTCGCCTTTCTGGCGCTTACGGATGGACTCCAGGTACTCGTCCTTGAACTTCGGCACGGCGGACTGCACGGGCCACGCGACGGCTTCGCCGTGGGCGCAGATCGTGCGGCCGGCCACCTGGTTCGCGATGTCGAGCAGCAGCGGGACGTCGGTCTCGAGGCCGCCGCCGGTCGTGATGCGCTTCGAGACGCGGGAGAGCCAGAGGGAGCCTTCGCGGCAGGGCGTGCACTGTCCGCAGGTCTCGTGGGCGTAGAAGGCGTTGAGGTTGGAGAGCGCCTGGATCATCTCGACGGAGTCGTCGATGACGATGGTGCCGCCGGTGCCGAGGCCCGTGCCGCACGCCGCGATGCTGTTCGCGTCGAGGGGGATGTCCTCGAGCGCCCAGTCGAACTCCGTGCCGTTGGCGAGCTTGCCCTTGAAGCGTTCGCCGACCTTGAGGATCTTGGTGGAGGAGCCGCCGGGGATGATCGCCTTGATCTTGCGTCCGTCGAGCGGGCCGCCGCAGAGGTCATAGAGCAGTTCGCCGAAGGTGGCCTTGCCGGCTTCGATCTCGTAGAGGCCGGGGCGCTTCACCAGGCCGCTGACGCCCCAGATGTGCGTGCCGCTGTCGCCGGGGATGCCGATCTTGGCGAACTCCGCGCCGCCGAAGGCGAGCACGTGCTTCACCTGTGCCATCGTCTCCGCGTTGTTGACGATGGTCGGGCAGTTGTAGAGGCCGAGGACGGCCGGGAAATACGGGGGCTTGATGCGCGGGTAGCCGCGCTTGCCTTCGAGGGATTCGATCAGGCCGGTCTCTTCGCCGCAGACGTAGCAGCCGCCGCCGCGGTGGACGACGACTTCGCAGGAGTAGCCCGAGCCGAGGATGTTCTGGCCGAGGAAGCCCTTGGCCTTCGCTTCGGCGATCGCGCGCTCGAGGATCTTGGCGCCGTGGATGAACTCGCCGCGGATGTAGATGAAGGCCTGCTTGGCCTGGATGGCCCACGC
>JBDKKH010000133.1:0-5755 GCA_039796215.1 Verrucomicrobiota bacterium | reverse complement strand
CCGGCGCCCTGGATGATCGTGGTGTTTTCCTTGTCAGCAACGATGCGCTTGGCGCGACCGAGGTCGGCCACCTTGACGGACTCGAGCTTGATGCCGAGGTCATCGGTGACGAAGCGGCCACCGGTGAGGACAGCGATGTCTTCCATCATGGCCTTGCGGCGGTCGCCGAAGCCAGGGGCCTTGACGGCGCAGACGTTGATCGTGCCGCGGAGGCGGTTGACGACGAGGGTAGCGAGGGCTTCGCCTTCGATTTCCTCAGCGATGATCAGGAGCGGCTTGCCGGTCTTGGCGACTTCCTGGAGGAGAGGGAGCAGGTCCTTCATGGCGCTGACCTTCTTCTCGTAGAGGAGGATGTAAGCGTCTTCGAGGATGGCCTCGAGCGTCTCGGCGTTGGTCGCGAAGTACGGGGAGAGGTAACCCTTGTCGAACTGCATGCCTTCGACGACGTCGAGGGTGGTCTCGATGGTCTTGGCTTCTTCGACGGTGATGGTGCCGTCCTTGCCCACGCGGTCCATGGCTTCGGCGATGATGTCACCGATGGACTCGTCCCAGTTGGCGGAGACGGTGGCGACCTGCTTGATCTCCTTGCGGTCCTTGACCTTCTTGGAGATCACGGCGAGTTCCTTGACGATGGCTTCGGCGGCCTTGTCGACGCCGCGCTTGACGAAGATCGGGTTGGCGCCGGCGGCGACGAAGCGGAGGCCTTCCTTGTAGATGGCTTCGGCCAGGACGGTCGCGGTGGTGGTGCCGTCACCCGCCTTGTCGGCGGTCTTGGAGGCGACTTCGCGGACCATCTGGGCGCCCATGTTCTCGTACGGGTCGTCGAGCTCGATCTCCTTGGCGACGGTCACGCCGTCCTTGGTGACCTTCGGGGCGCCGAATTTCTTGTCGATCATCACGTTGCGGCCCTTGGGACCGAGGGTGACCTTGACCGCGCGGGCGAGGATGGAGACGCCGTTGAGCACCTTGCGGCGGCCGGCTTCGTCGAACAGGATCTGTTTCTTGGACATGGTGGTGTGGTTTGAGAGTGAGTGGGAGGGGTTATTCGACGACGGCGAGGATCTCTTCTTCGCGGAGGAGGAGGTAGATCTCTTCGTTGAGCTTCACTTCCGTGCCGGCGTACTTGCCGACGAGGACCTTGTCGCCGACCTTGACGTTGAAGGCGACCTTCTTGCCGTCCTTGTCGAGGGCGCCCGTGCCGAGAGCGATGACCTTGGCTTCTTGCGGCTTCTCCTTGGCGGAGTCCGGGATGATGATGCCGCCTTTGATTTCTTCAGCTTCTTCGATGCGCTGGAGGAGGACGCGGTCGCCGAGGGGCTTGACGCTGGGTTTGGTGTTTTTGGCCATGGTAGGTTTGTGGGTAGAGATTAGTCCTGAGGACGTGAGGCAGGTTGCAGAACAAATGCCAAAGCCGTTTAGGCTGGGTTTAGCAAACGATTAAGGGGTTTTTCTGGGGTGCCACCCCCTGCCGACCCCGCAAACGGGGCATTATTCCCTGCTTTACCCGTGACACGGTGTCCCATCAGTGGGACAGCGGAAACACTAGGGGTAGGGATTAGGGTCGGGTTAGTTAAGATACATCGTCCTCCATCATTTGAAACTACCCCTACCCCTGCCCCTGCCCCTGCCCCGCCCCCTACCACAAGCCCTGGTCAGAGTTCTCCGGGCTGCTTGCCTTCGGGCTCCTTGAGCTGGTCGCCCCACCCTAGGATGCGGGCCTGGGCGCCGTGGTGCTCGGCCTTGGTCTTGTCGCCGCGCTCCATCCAGATCCGGGACATCGAGGTATGGACGTGGATGTCTTTCGGGCGCAGCGCGAGGGCCTGCTCGCCGGCGGCCAGAGCCTCGTCGAACTGTCGCGAGGCGAAATGGACCTCGGCCTTGGCCAGCCAGGCCTCGAAGCAGGCCGGATCGGCCGCCACCGCCGTCCCCAGTTTCGCCAAGGCGGCCGTCTCGTCACCCATGGCGAAGTCGAACGAAGCCTCGTCCGCGAGGGCCAGGGCGCGCGTGCGGGATGAAGAGTCAGACATAGGGACACCCTGCGAGAAGCCGGCCTCCATCGCAAGCGCTCCTTTCACGCTTGGAAAGCCGGCGTGGGGGTCGCAACTTGGACGCCTCATGGATCCACGTTACGGAAAGCTCGCCGAGGTGCTCTGCGGTTTCTCGACCCGTCTCAAAAGCGGCGAGAACGTGCTGATCGACGCGCACGACGTCCCCGAGGACTTCGTCATCGCCCTCATCCGGGCCGCCCGCGAGCACGGGGCCACCCCGATGGTCAAACTGCAGAAGTCCCGCGTCGGCCGCGAGATGGTCAAAGGCGGCACCAAGGCCCAGTTCAAGCTGGCCGCGGACCACGAGCTCGCGCGCATGCGGAAGATGCAGGCTTACATCGCCGTGCGCGGCTCGGACAACATCTTCGAAGGCAGCGACATCCCCGCCGCGCAGGCCAAGCTCAACGGCGAGATCATGCGTCCGGTCCTCGACCACCGCGTCAACAAGACCAAGTGGGTCGTCCTCCGCTGGCCCTCCGCGTCGATGGCGCAGCAGGCCAAGATGAGCACCGAGGCCTTCGCCGACTTCTACTTCCGGGTCTGCACCCTCGACTACTCCCGCATGATCCCGGGCATGGAAGCCCTCAAGCAGGCGATGATGAAGACCGACGAGGTCCACATCGTCGGCCCGGGCACCGACCTGAAGTTCAACATCAAGGGCATGAACGCCGTCCCCTGCGGCGGCGAATACAACATCCCCGACGGCGAGGTCTTCACCGCCCCGGTCAAGGACTCCGTCAACGGCGTGCTGCAGTACAACTGCGCGACGATCTACCAAGGCGTCTCCTTCGAGAACATCCGCCTGGTCTTCCGCAAGGGCCGGATCGTCGAGGCGACCTCGAACAATACGAAGCGCCTCAACGAGATCCTCGATACCGACGGCGGCGCCCGCTTCATCGGCGAGTTCGCCATCGGCTTCAATCCGCACATCCTCAACCCGATGCAGGACATCCTGTTCGACGAGAAGATCGCGGGCTCCTTCCACTTCACGCCCGGCAAGTGCTACGAGACCACCGACAACGGCAACCATTCGTCCATCCACTGGGACATGGTCTGCATCCAGCGCCCCGAATACGGCGGCGGGGAGATCCGTTTCGACGGCCAGGTGATCCGCAAAGACGGCCTTTTCCTTCCCAAGCCCCTCCAGAAATTGAATCCCTCATACCTCCTCGGTAAGGCCAAATAACATGGCCAACCAAAAAAAGCCGAAGAAGGCACAGCCCAAGCGCCTCGGATCCCGTCCGCAGGCCCGCACGGCCAAGGCGCTCAAGCGCAAGGCCAAGCCCGCCCCGCACGTGCCTTACGCGGCGCGCCCGGCCAAGGCGCCCGTCGAGGAGGCCCGCCCGGACGAGATCTTCAAGACCCGCATCCCGGGCGAGTTCGAGCCCGCCCGCGCCGACAAGATCATCGCCACGCTGCTCGACGGCGTCAGCCGCTCCCGCGTGCAGAAGGCCCTCGACCTCGGCATGGTGAAGGTCAACGGCCAGACGGCCGATTGCCGCACGCTGCTGAATCCCGGCGACGCCATCGAAGTCGCCCTGCCCTCCCCGGGCGAGCCCACCGCCCGCCCGGTGAAGATGGCCCTCGAAGTGCTCTTCGAAGACGCCCACATCATCGCCGTCAACAAGCCCGCCGGACTGCTCACGCACCCCGTCCAGGGTTCGGACGAAGTCTCGATCGTCCACGGCCTCCTCCATTACACCAAGGGCAAGCTCGCCCCGGCCGGCGGCGCGCCCCGCCCCGGCGTCGTGCACCGTCTCGACCGCGAGACCTCCGGCGTCATCGTGCTCGCGAAGACCGACAAGGCCTACCACGCGCTCGTGGCGCAGTTCGCCGCCCGCACCGCGCAGAAGGAATACCTGGCGCTCGTCGACAAAGCCCCTCGTCTGCTCTCCGGCGTGGTCAACGCCAACATCGACCGCCACCGCACCGTGCGCGTACGCATGGCCGTCCGCGAGGACGGGCGCGAAGCCATCACCGACTGGCGCGTCGAAGAGAAATACGGGGTCGACGCCGCCCTCGTGCGCGCCTTCCCGCACACCGGCCGGACGCACCAGATCCGCGTGCACCTGGCCCACATCACGCACCCGATCCTCGGCGACCGCACCTACGGCAAGTTCGACGTCCCGAGCTACGCCGGCTGGCCGATGCCGCGCGTGATGCTGCACGCCCACAAGCTCACCCTGACGCACCCCCAGACCGGCAAGCCGCTCACGATCACCGTCGAGCCGCCCAAGGACTTCCAGGAACTCAGGGAATGGCTGGCCAAGAAGTTCGGTCGTAAGTCCTACCTGTTGCCGGCCTGAGATAAAACCGTTTTTGGTCCAGCATCGAGCATTTCAGGGGGTGGCTAAGTGTTATGATTAACCTGCCACCAAGGTCAACAGGTGAGCACGCCGATCGACGGGCTTCCCGGCGAACTCGCAGGGGGGCCGACCAAGGGGTCAGGCCGTTACTCAACCACACTGACACTAAAACTGCCGAAAACTTTCGCTTTTAGTATCAGCCATTCATGAGCAACGGCCTGGCCCCATAGCGCTACCCCAGCGCTTGAGGGTGCCAGGGGTGATGTTCATGTCCTTGCAGATGTCGAAGGCCGGACGGCCTCCGTCGTGCTGCTGGACGGCCCGGATCCGGGCCTCCTTCGGGTGGTGCTCGTGTGCCATGTTGGGGTGTTCTGGTGTTTTTGGGTTGGGTTGTAAACACCCCCTGAGAACAGCGTTCAACTGGACGAAAAAGCGGCACCATCCCACTCGTCCGAAGCGGACGAGAGGACATTACATTCAGGCCAAAGGCATCAGGTCAGATGTGACATGTAATTAAAACGCATCCAATGGTGATTCGGCTATAGAGTTAACCTAAATACAGTAACTACCAATTCAACCAATGGACGGAGCAGGGCCAACCCCTTTTCTTCCTTACTCATTACCACGCGCTCACGGACGCCGCTTGAGCGCCAGCCACAACAAGGCAATTGAGCCCGCAATCAGTAAAGCCATGAAACTGCACGACAACGTGGAGCTTGATCCTTCGGTCGGCGCCGGAGATATTGGCTTTGTTTCAGGGGCCTTCTTGGGGACGGGGGTAGTACTGGTCAATGAAGATGAAGTCGGCCCTCCGGCGGGCACTTTGGATATCAATTGTGCAGGCTTAATTCCATATGATTCGCACCATTCAATATGTATCTGCTTAGCTTCACCTGAGATCAACATTTGGATTAGTTCCGCGGTATCTGGGTCGTCACGGTATCTGGCCAGCAGTTTCGGGAGCACCTCCGCGATACGGGGGTCAGCGTGGTTGACCGCAAGCACCCCTTCTTTAGACATACCCGGGGAAAGCGCAATGCTTCCAACGCCAGGAGAGATGCTCCCATCAGCAACGCATCGAAGTACAGCAGCGACCATCTCCAGGTAGGCATCCCCTTTAAGGCTATCGCTAGCTGCGACAATGAGGATTTCTTGGTGCTTGGCGGAAAGCGTCATGAAATCCTTCATGGGGGGGGCAACCAGTTCCTTAGCTAAACGATGGACAGCACGCACATCATCTTCGCCGGCAAGAAGGTCAAGGTTAGGGCCAAGAGTAACCCTTGACAGGACATCTTGAGGATTCGACGGCTGCTGAGAGTATAGAGACGTAACCATAATCGTCAGCAGTATGAGGAATGAAACTGGATTCATGTTAGTTACCCTCATTGTATTTACGCATCC
>JBDKKH010000132.1:0-4839 GCA_039796215.1 Verrucomicrobiota bacterium | reverse complement strand
CCTCGGTGCGATAGACCAGCGTCCCTCCGCCGGCGCGTGCGGCGGCAAGGGCGAAAGTGCGGGCGTGGCCGACGTGCAGATAGCCGGTCGGAGTCGGGGCTAGCCGTCCGCGGGTCATTAGAGCGGGTTGCCTGTCGGGATGAATTCCCACTTCACGCCGAACTCCGCGGCGACCGCGGCGGCGAACTCCGGCCGGCAGCGGCCCGCATCGAGGTCCTCGGTACGATAGACCAGCGTCCCCCCGGCGGCGCGGGCGGCGGCCAAGGCGAAGGTGCGGGCATGGCCGACGTGCAGATGGCCGGTCGGAGTCGGGGCTATCCGTCCGCGCACCATCAGAGAGGGTTGCCCGTGGGGATGAATTCCCACTTCACGCCGAACTCCGCGGCCACCGCCGCAGCAAGCGCCTTCACGGCCCAGGTCTCCGTCGCGTAGTGTCCGCAGGGGTAGAGGTTCCATCCTTGCTCATGGGCCTCGTTGAAATGCTCCTCGCGGAGCTCGCCGGTGACAAGCGTGTCGCACCCCTCGGCTTTGAGGTGACTGAGCGCGCTGCGACCGCTGCCGCTGAGGATGGCGATCTTCCGCGGTTTCACGGAGCCGAATTCGATGCCTTTGTAGGTGTCGGGGTAGGACGCCTTGAGCCGCTTGCGAAGCGTGGCCCGGGGGATGCCCCGGCAGACGCAGGCGATGGGCAGGCCTTCGTAGTCGACGAACCAATCGATGACCGTGAGGCCGAGGTCCTGGGCGATCAGGGCGTTGTTGCCGATGGCCGGGTGAGCGTCGAGAGGCAGGTGGCTGGAATAGAGGGAAAGTCCGGTCTGCTTGAGGGCGGCCAGGCGGAGCTTGCGGACCTCGCGGAGGGGCGAGACGGGGCGCCAGTGCATCCCGTGATGGACGATCAGGAAGTCCACGCCGCGACGGGCAGCCTGTGCGAAGACCTGCGCGCCAGCATCGACGGCTGCGCCGACTTTAAGGACAGCGCGCGTCCCTTTATGCTGGAGACCGTTCCGCGAGCCTTCGAAGTCGGCGATATTCTTCCGGTTGGTGAGCAGGTCGCAGTAGCGGGCGACCTGGGCGGCGGTCACGGTCTTCACAGTTTTCGGAAATCGGAGGGGATGGGTGCGGCGCGGTCTAGCGTGCGCGGTTCGAATGTCTCGGCAGAAAGCCGCGCGTCGAGGGCGGCTTCGGTGATGCGCAACAGGTCGACGTCGCGCGTGGCCTCATCCCGGACGCTGCAGGCGGCGAGCATCCACTGTTCGCCTAGCTTGGAGAATTCCTCGACCTGCATCGTGCGCGTCTTGGCGCCTTGGGCGTCGTAGCAGATCGCTTCGACGAGGACGCCGTACACCCGGTCGATGGCGTAGCTCACTTTGGCGGGAAGTCCGCCCGCCGGATGCGCGGCGAGGTAGATGTTGGCGGGTCGGCGCCGACGTTCCGTGGTCACGTACTCCGTGGCCGGCCAGTGCGTGAAAGGCAGCTGGAGGTCGAAGGGGGATAGCAGCAGGCCGGGGGCGAGCGCCTGCAGGGGTGATTGGTCATCGAGTTCCTTGGGCGGCGCGCCTTGAAGCGAGGTCCAGACCTTACGCTCGGTGCCGTTCTTCGTCGTCACGAAGCGCAACGAAGAGGCGCCGGCGGCGTCGGTCAGTTCGCCGCGTAGGACTTGTCCTCCCGGGATGGAGCGCGCCCACAAGGTGCCTTTCACCGCAGGCGAGGCGTCGCCCGAGCGAGGCTTATGGATGACTTCGAACCGCAGGCAGAGATCGCCGCTCAGGCGGGCGCTCCGAAAACCGCCGAGGAAGGCCGCCGCGTCTTCGGGCGATAACTTACGGAATTCCGAAGAGGGCACGCGTTGCGCTAGGCAGGCGCACGCAAGGAGACAGCCCACCCAGCGAACCGTCTGGCTGAGCAAGCTGGGGCGCACGGGCCTTACTTGGCGGGAACCGGAGCCGGCACTTCCTTGGCGGGAGCGGTCGGCGCCGGGGCGGCAGGCGTGGTAGCGGCCGAGGGGAGGGGGGCAGGAGTCGCCGGAACGGTGGCCGGAGCCGGTGCGGTGGCGGCGGCGTCGAGCGCCTTGACGGTCGGCTTTTCGCGGGCCACGAAGCCGAGATAGAGGCCGAAACTGAGGATGAAGAGGATGACCGTGAGGGTGGTGGTCATCTTCGAGAGGACGTTGGCCGATTCACCGCCGAAGACGGTTTCTGCGGCGCCACCGCCAAGGGCGGCTCCCATTCCGGCGTTGGCGCTCGGACGCTGCATCAGGATCACAAGGACCACGAGGACGCAGACCAGGAAGAGGGCGACTACAGAGGCGTAGAGGAGGAAGTCCGACATGGGGTCATCCAAGGGGTCGACCGACCATAAAACAACGCCAAAATCAGACCTGGCGGTAACCTCCGGCGGAGACCTGGTAGGTCAGCCAAGTCCCCGAAGGGGGCGGGGTGGTCCCGGTCGCGATCACCTGATGAGTATCCCCGACCTCATCCCAAAAGGCCCTCCGACGGGTGTCATCCAGCTCTCCTAGGACGTCGTCGGCTAGGATGACCGGGGGGGTCGGCGCTCTCTCGGTGTCGCGGCGGAGGCGGGCCAGGCAAAGCGCGAGGACCAGAAGGCGTTGCTGACCTTCCGAAGCATAATCCGCGGCATCTTGTCCTGCGAACAGCATGGCAAAATCATCGCGTTGGGGGCCGCGGAGCGTGGTCCCGGTGGCGAGATCCGCCAGGCGCGTCTTAGCCCAAGCCTCGCTGAGCTGGTCGGCCGGAGTGTCCGGTCGGTAGGCGAGGTCGGCGCCATGGTCAGGAAAGCCGGCCCGGGCGCAGGCCTCGCGGAGGGAGGCGGCAAGTTCGGGCAGCACGCGTGCGCGGGTCGACGTGATGACCTGCGCAGGTCCGTGCATCGCTTTTTCGAACGCCCGCAATTCCTCGTCAGAGCGCTGAGGGGCCTTCAGGAGGGCGTTCCGGCCTTCCAGCGCTCGACCATAATCTCGGACGGCGGAGAGGTACTCGGCGTCCGTGCCGCCGAGCGCGGCGTCGAGCCATCGACGTCGGTTCGAAGGGGAGCCGCGGACGAGACGCAGGTCGTCCGAGCAGAAGACGATGGTCGGAAATTGGCCGAGGTGTCGGGCCACCGAGGTCACCGGCGTCCCGTTGAGCAAAGCGCGGCGTGACCCTTTGGCCAGGCGCAGTTCGAGAGCGGCTTCCTCCGTCGGCGACAGACGGACGTCGATCCGCAGGCGCGCTTCAAGGCAGCCGCTGCGGACAAGGGGCGAGATATCGGTCGTACGAAAAGAGCGGAACGACGAGACCAGGGCCGCGGCTTCCAGCAGGTTGGTTTTTCCTTGGCCGTTGTCTCCCAGCAGGAAGACGCGAGGGGCGTCGGTCGCGACGTCGGCAAAAGCCAGGTTGCGGAAGTCGGCCGCCCGGATGCGCGTCAGGCGCATGGCTTATTCCGGCAGGAGGATGACCGTCCCGATCTTCGGCAACGCGTTGACCGAGGTCATCTTGTCACGGTTGGCGTTGAAGATCGCGGAAATCCTGGCCGCCGAGCCGTCGTTGTAGGCCTTGCGGGCGATCGTCGAGAGCGTGTCACCCTTGACGATCGTATACTGGCGATAGCGCTGGGGGGCGCCGCTCATCCCGCCGGCGGCGGGCTTTTCCGTCGTCGTCACGCCCGTGTTCGGGACGACGAGTCCTTTCTGCGTGCGGTTATAGTCGGCGAGCTCGCGCTTGAGTTTCTCGTTCTCGGCCTGGAGCGAACGCAGGCGGGAATTGAGGTCGGCCCCGCCGAGGGCGTCCGCCTCCATCGGGCGGCCCGGGAGCTGCTGCATGAACTGTTTCTCGGCGGTCTTGATCATCTGCCGGACGATGTTGGACTGCTCGGAGGTCGGCTTCATCCGGATATACTGGTTGAAGTGATAGATCGCGGGAAGCGGATCCTGGAGTTCCAGGTACATGCGACCGGCCTCGAGGTGGGATTCCGCGGCGCCTTTGCGGTTGTCGATCACTTTAAGGAATGACTCCAAGGCCTTGCGGGTCTCGCCTTGCTTGTGCAGGGTCTGACCTTGGCGGAATTCCGGGTCGTCGACGTCGAGCGTACGGGAGTCGGCGCGCGAGCCGTCTTCGCAGCCGACGAGGAGGAGGAAAGAAAAGACGAAAGCAGCGCGGACCATGGCCGGACAATCTTCGTCGGCGTCGACTCCTTCAATCCCAAATCATTCGCCGAGCGCCCGCGCGAGGGCCGAAGGCAGGTCGGGCGTCTCGAAGCGGAAGCCTGCGGCCGTGGCGGCGGCCGGCGTCACGCGCAGGTCGCCGAGGACGGTCTCGTCGCCCATCTGTCCGAAGAGCAGGCGGACGGCCCATGCGGGGGTGGGCAGGAAGGCGGGGCGTCCGAGCAAGCGGCCGAGGGCGCGGGCAAAGTCAGCCTGCGGGCAGGGTTCCGGGGCGACGGCGTTGAGGGCCGGCGGGAGGGTCGGTTGCTCCAAGCACCAGATGATGAGACGGACCAGGTCGCCGAGCCGGATCCAGCTCATCTGTTGGCGACCGCTGCCGATGGGTCCTCCGAGACCGCAGCGGAAAGCGGGGAGCATCAGCCGAAGGGCACCGCCCGAAGCCGCAAGGACGACCCCGGTACGCAAGCAGGTCGTCCGGATGCCGGCCGTGCGGGCCGGCTCGGCCGCCTCTTCCCAGGCGGCGGAGACTTCACCGAGGAAACCTTCCGAAGAGACCGGGGATGACTCCGTGAGCGTCTCGGAGCGGCGGATGCCGTAACGTCCGACGCCTGACATCGAGATGAAGAACTCTGGTTTGGTCCTCAATCCGGACAACGCGTCGGCGAGAAGTCGGGTGC
>JBDKKH010000131.1:0-7703 GCA_039796215.1 Verrucomicrobiota bacterium | reverse complement strand
GGGGAATTCGGTCGTACGCCCATCTCCACCCCCAGCCCGCCGCCGACGGCTCATGGCGTTTTGAAGTGCCGGCGCACCTCCGTGGCGTCGCCTTGCGTGCTTATGTCGACTTCAACGACGTGCGCACTTCCCGGACGATGCTGGCCGAGGCGGAGGTCGCCCCTGCTTTCACGACGACCACGCCGCCGCCGCCCGTTTTCACGCGCAATCGCATCGTGGAATTGACCGCCTCGACGACCCAGACCGGCTCGTCCGCGATGATCAGGCTCCGTCTGGCCGGGGCAGGCGGCAGGAAGCTACGCCTGAAGCCCATCATGGGGTCCTTGGGTCATGCGGTCGTCTTCTCCGGCGACCGTCCTGAAGCCGGCTATGCGCACATGCATCCGACCCTCGAGGGCGGTGAGCACGCGGATGACCCGACCTTGGCCTTTCGTCTCCGTCTGCCGGCCCCAGGTCAGTACGATTTCTGGCTCAACCTGAACGACGGCCAGGAGGAGCTCCTGCGCGCGACGTTGGTCGTCACGCCTTGAGGCCGCGGAAGTAGTCGATCGTCTCGACGAGTCCGACGGCGACCGAGGATCTTGGCCGCCAGCCCGCCGCCAGGAGACGCTCGTTGGACGCGAGTGAGTCACGGACGTCCCCGGACCGCGGCGGCAGGTATTCGATGCGCGAGCGCGAGCCCGTGAGGCGGAGGATTTCCCGGGCCAGCTCCTGGATGGTCTGACTCCGGCCATAACCGACGTTGTAGGTACCGTGCATCTCGGCCGACGCCCCTGCATGGGCGAGCGCGCCGACGATATCCGCGACGTGCACGAAGTCGCGGGTCTGACCGCCGTCACCATGGATACCGATCGGTTCATCCCGGAGGGCCTTGGCGATGAAGATCGGGACCGCGGCGGCATAGGCTGAGCGCGGATCCTGGCGCGGGCCGAAGACGTTGAAGAACCGCAGGCTGGTCGTACCGAGTCCGTGGGACCGGCGATAGGCCTCGAGCAGGCGTTCGCCGGCGAGCTTGGTCTCCGCGTAGGGCGACCGAGGAGCCGGTGTCATGGTCTCCAGCTTCGGCACGGCCGGGTCATCCCCGTAGATAGCGGCGGAGGAGGCGAGCACCACCTTGCGGGCGCCGGCGGCATGCGCCGCGGCCAGCACGCGGCGCGTACCCTCGGTGTTCAGTTCCGCGCACTCGGCGGGCTTGGCCACGGATTCGGGCACCGACACCATCGCGGCCAGATGGTATACCTCGGTGGCTCCCTCGATGGCCTGCCGCAAGGCCGCCGGGTCCAGGATCGAGCCGTTGAGGAAACGGCAGCCGACGCCGTCGAGATTACGCGCATGGCCGCTGCGCAGGTCATCTAAAACGGTGACGGACGTCTCGGCGGCGAAAAAACGCGCGAGGTGCGAACCGATGAAGCCGGCCCCGCCGGTGATGAGGATGCGACGGCTCATGATTGATCGACCAGCGCCTGCATGGCGGGCATCTGCGACTCGATCGAGGCGACGAGCGCGAACTGCGTCCGGGCCCGGTCGAGGTTATGTCCGTTGCGATGCGTCTTGAAGTAGCGGTCGCCTTCGAGCCAGTCCGTGAGGAAGCGTAAGCCGGTCTCGAAGGTGATCAGTTTGCCGGCGAACGGAAGCAGCGCCTTTTCGCGCGGAGTCAGGAATGCCCCGGCCGTCGACAGATAACCTCGCACCAACGCCTCGAACATCGGCAACCGTAGCCGGACCAACGAAAGGTCACGTTCGTCCTCCTGCGCCGACGAGGATGACGTCCGCACCAGGTCGCCGAAGTCATAGAGGGGAGAGCCGGGCATCACCGTGTCGAGGTCGACGACGCAGACGCCTTCATGCGTGACATCATCCAGCAGCACATTGCCGAGCTTTGCGTCGTTATGGGTGATCCGCTCCGGCAGCGAGCCGTCGGCAAGGCCGTCGGTGATCACGGCGACTTCCGCCGCCCGGGAGCGGGCGAAAGCGATCTCGGGTCCGCTGTCCGCGACCCGTCCGGCGATGTCGCGCTCCACCGCCGCGAGAAACCGGGCGTATCGCGCGGGGGTGTGATGGAAATCCGGGATCGTCTCGTGCAAGCGCTCGCCGGGAAGGTCGCTCATCAAGGCCTGGAATGCGCCGAAGGCCCGGGCGGCTTCGTACGCCTGCGCGGGCTCAAGGACGACGTCGAACCCCGTGGTTCCTTCGATGTAATCGAGGCAACGCCAACGTTGTCCCGCGGGATCGATGAGCCATTGCCGGCCCGATTGCGTCGGGATGAGGCGGAGGGTGCGTCGTCCCGCGTGGCCGTCCTCGGAACGACCGAGTTTGGTCCGCGCATGGGCGCAGACCCTCTCCATGTTTTCCATCAGCCGGTCCGGCTCAGGAAAGACGTGCCCGTTGATGCGCTGCAAGACGAAGCGACTTTCCTGGCCGGGCTTTCCCGCCCTGATCCGAAAGGTGTCGTTGATATGGCCGGCGCCGAAAGATTCGACGGACACGACCGGCCCGCCGAGCGCGAATTCGCCGGCTGCGAGCAGGGCTTCGGTCGCGTCGGCAGGCATCTCAGGACCAGAGGTCGGCCGGGTAGGCCCCGGCCCGGACTTGCGAGAGGATGCTGGCTTGGACGACGGGCTTGTCCTCGCGATAAGTCACGCCGAACCATGCCGAGGAGGTGCGCAGCACGCGGCAGGTCGCCTGGCCCGCGCGGATCAGGTTGCCGACGGAAATCGGGATGTAGGCTTCGCTTTTCATCTCGTTGCCGCGGGTCTGCAGGAAGGCATGGAAATCGGCTTCGAGCTGGCCGAAAATGGCGGGCGTGAAACCCCACATGTTCATGGAGACAGGCTCTTCGCCGGTGAGGGAGACGACGCCGCCGTCCTCGCCGCGGTGTTCCGCGCCGACGGGGAGCCGGCTGATCTTGGTCAGCTCCTGGATGTCGGTGAGACGTTGCCGTTCGTCGGTCCGGCAGACTCCGCGGGCGACCGTGCCGTGGTCGGAGAGCGTGTTCTTGAGGGTGAAGCCCACCATCGAGTAATCGGTCGAAGTGACGTCCTGCCGGCGCAGGTCATCCGCCAGGACGGCGTAGGAGTCGCGACCATAGAAATCATCGGCGTTGATGACGGCGAAAGGCGTCCGGACCGAGTCACGGGCGCAGAGGATGGCGTGCGTCGTGCCCCACGGTTTCTCCCGCCCCGCGGGGACCGAGAACCCCGAGGGAAGCCGGTCGATGGTCTGGAAGGCGAAGCCTACCTCGATCTTGCCTGCGAATTTGGCGACGATGCGTTCGCGGAAGTCTTGCTCGAAGTCGGGCCGGATGATGAAGACGACCTTGCCGAAGCCGGCGCGCACCGCGTCGAAGACGGAGTAGTCGAGGATGGTTTCGCCGGACGGCCCCATGGGGTCGATCTGCTTGAGGCCGCCGTAGCGGCTGCCCATGCCGGCGGCGAGGACGAGGAGGGTGGGTTTCATGGTGAACGTAGGAGATGGATGCGGGCGGTGATGTCTTGCCGGAGGCGATCGACGTAGCCGGCCACGTAAGCGAGCGGATCGAGAGCGGCATCGCTTACCAAGGGTGTCAGGTCCATGGCCCACTGGAGGCCGGACTCACGGTCGGCGGCGTGCGGATCGTCGAAAGTCGCGTTGGCGGCGCGGCGTCCCGGCACGGCCAGGTCATAGCGTTTACCGGCAGCGTTCTGCGTCGCAAACACCTCATTGAGGGCTTGGGCGAGTTCCGGTCGGGCGGATACGGGCAGCGGGATCTTTTCCCCGTCAACCAGCCAGTCGAGGCCGCGCCAGACCTCGCAGCCAAGGACTCGGCGAGGTCGTCGGTCCGGCGGAAGCTGCCGGAGGGCTTCCAGCGCCCGCAGCGCGCAGGCGACATGGGTATCATGCTTGTCGGCGAGATTATGAAGGTAAACGACCTCCGGCCGGCTGGCGGCGAGGAGGCTGCGCAGGTCGTCGCGGACCGCCGTCTCGCGCGGGTCAAGCACCAGCGCGCTGGCGAAGCCAAGCTGGGCGACGTAACCGTAACGTCCGATCCGGGCGGCGGATTCCTGCTCACGCCTGCGTTCCGCGACCATCTCATCATCCGTCCACTCCGCGAAGCGTCCCGCGCGGACGCAACCGCGTCCGTCCGTGACGGTCACGCCGCCGAACCATCGGTCCGGACGGTCGTAGCATTCCGAGATGCCATGGTAGGCCATGAACTCAAGGTCATCGGGGTGGGCCCCGATGCCGAGATGCGTCGTGCGCGTCAACGCTTCCAAGCCGTGGACATCGTCGGGAACGGCGAGCCGGGCGAGAGGGTTGAGGCTGATCATCGGAAAGAAGAGGACGCCGGGGCTAGCGCCGGCTGCCAGGGTTTGGGCCGGGCGTCCTCATCTTAGCCGAGGCTCGCGAGCATGCGGGCGATCTCGTCGCGTTTCGCCTTGGCTTCGGCGAGCTGGCTGCGCGCGCCTTCGAGGATCTTGGCCGGAGCCTTGGAAACGAACACTTCGTTGCCCAGTTTGGCTTCGCCGGCGGCCACCGCTTGCTCGAGTTTCGCCAGTTCCTTGGCGAGGCGCACCTTCTCGGCCGCGACGTCGACGGTGCCGGAGAGTTCCAACAGGACGGTGCCCAGTGAAGTCAGGGCGCCGGTGCGACCGCCCGTGTCCGTCGCGAAAGCGACTTCCGCGAGGCCTGCGAGGCCGGCCAGTTTCTCCCGGTTGGTCTCGATGAGCTTCTGCGCGGCGGGGTCCTTGGCGACGACGGTGATGACTGCGTCGCGGCGCGTGGCTTGGTTGGCCTGGGATTTCAGCCCGCGCACGGAGGCCACGAATTCGCGGAGCAGGGCCACGTCGGCCACCTTGGACGCGCTCAGCTTGATGCCGTGCTCGCGAAGGACGCGGAGCAGGTCGCCGCCCGAACCCGTATGGTGGTTCTGGATGAAGTCCTGTTCGGAGCCGTAGCCGAGGAGATGCCACAGTTCCTCCGAGATGAAGGGGGCGACCGGGTGGAGGAGCAGGAGGAACTGGCGCAAGACGAGGTCCTGCACCGCCAGGCAGTTCTCGACCAAGGCCGGATCCTTCAGGCGGGCCTTGGAAGCCTCGACGTACCAGTCGCAGAAATCGCCCCAGAAGAAGGCGTACAAGCCTTGGGCGTAGGCCGTGAACTCGTGTTCCTCGAGGTTCTTGGTCGTGCTGTCGGTCAGCTCGGCGAGGCCTTGCAGGATGGCGAAGTCGTCATCATCGAGCTGCGCCGAGCGCAGGCGAGCGACGACCGCCGCGAGGGAGGAGTTGTCCGCCATCGGGCCGGACATCTGGCGGAAGCGCGCGGCGTTCCACAGTTTGTTGCAGAAGTTTCGGCCTTGGCCGACCCGGTCCTCGTCGAAGAGGATATCCTGACCCTTGGGGGCGATGGACAGCAGGCCGAAGCGGAGGCCGTCGGCGCCGAACTTCGCGATGAGGTCGAGCGGCTCGGGCGAGTTGCCCAAGGATTTCGACATCTTGCGGCCTAACTTGTCGCGGATGATTCCGTTGAAGTAGACCCGCTTGAAAGGGATGCGCTGGCGGATCTCGTCGTCGGTGAGCGTCTTCTTCTCCGGACCATGCAGTTCAAGGCCGGCGATGATCATGCGCGCCACCCAGAGGAAGATGATGTCCGGACCGGTCGCCAGGGCGCCGGTCGGGTACCAATGCTTGAGTTCTTCCGTCGTCTCGCCCGGCTTGCGCCAGCCGATGGTCGCCAGGCACCAGAGCCAGGATGAGGCCCAGGTGTCGAGGACGTCGACGTCCTGCTCCCAGCCCGTCGGATCCGCGGGAGGAGTCAGGGAGACATGGCGGTTGGCCGGGTCGTTGCGGTCGGCGCCGCGGCGATACCAGACCGGAATGCGATGCCCCCACCAGAGCTGACGGCTGACGCACCAGTCTTGGATGTTCTCCAGCCAGTGAAGGTAGGTCTTGGTCCAGCGCTCGGGGTGGAACTTGATGATGCCCGAGGTGACGGCCCGCTTGGCCTCTTCGATCTTCGGATAACGGATGAACCACTGTTCGCTGAGGCGAGGTTCGATCGGGACGTCGGCACGTTCGGAGAAGCCGACCGTGTTCTCATAAGGCTCGGTCT
Organism: Verrucomicrobiota bacterium; assembly: GCA_039796215.1. Classification (GTDB taxonomy): domain Bacteria; phylum Verrucomicrobiota; class Verrucomicrobiia; order Opitutales; family UBA953; genus UBA953. The sequence goes on along the minus strand of JBDKKH010000131.1, from coordinate 1,616 downwards.
TCACCAAGGCGCCGAGTTCCTCGAGGAGCTTTTCGGCGGCGACGCGGGCCTTGAAACGCTCCAGGCCGGCCAGCGGACCGGCGTCGGCGTTCATCGTCCCATCCGGGTTCATGACATCGACCACCGGCAGTCCGTGGCGCTTGCCTATGTCGAAGTCGGTCCGGTCATGCGCAGGGGTGACCTTCAGGACCCCCGTCCCGAAGTCCTTCTCGACGGCTTGGTCGCCGATGATGGGAATCTGTGCGCGAGGGAAGGGCCGCCAGACATGTTTCCCGATGAGATGCTTGTAGCGCTCGTCGTCGGGGTGGACCGCGACGGCGGCGTCGCCCGGAATCGTCTCAGGGCGGGTCGTGGAGATCTCGAGGTAGGTGCCGGGTAGCTCGGCGACCTCGTAACGCATCCGATAGAGCGAACCCTTGGAGGGCTTCATGATCACTTCCTCGTCGGAGAGACCTGTCTGCGAGACCGGACACCAGTTCACCATGCGCTTGCCGCGGTAGACGTAGCCGCGTTCATAAAGCGTGACGAAGGTCTGCAGCACCGCCTGCGAGTAGCCGGCGTCGAGGGTGTGGACCGTCCGATCCCAGTCGCACGAGGCGCCCAGCTTGCGCAGCTGACCAAGGATGATGCCGCCGTGCTTGTCGCGCCACTCGGAGGCGACCTGGATGAATTTCTCTCGACCGAGGTCGTGCCGCGTCTTGCCTTCTTTCTGGCGGAGTTCTTTTTCGACGCGGGACTGCGTGGCAATCCCCGCGTGGTCGGTGCCGGGCAGCCAGAGGGCGGATTTGCCTTCCTGGCGCGCACGACGGACCATGATGTCCTGCAAGGTGTTGTTGAGCAGGTGCCCCATGTGCAGCACCCCGGTCACATTGGGGGGAGGGATCATCACGGCGAACGACTCGCGGGTGGGATCTACCTTTCCTCGGAAACAGCCTGATTCGACCCAGCGGTCGTACCAGCGCTGTTCCACGCCTTGAGGCTCATAAGATTTGGGGATTTCAGCCATCGGAAAGAGGGATAATTAGGGGTTAAGTTGGGGATTGAAAAGAATGGATTGGGCGGGCATAAAGATAGGTAAGCCAGGCCCCATGCAACGGGTGACCGACGAACCCCGCCAGATCCGGAAGGAAGCAACGGCAGTCAGTCCTCCCGTGTGCCGTGGCAAGCCTGGCCCCTTCTTTGTTACGCCGCCTTGCACGCGACGTAGGGTCCTTTGTTCTTCTAAACAAGAAAAGGGTGCTATTCGCACCCTTTTCTTCGGTTTACGCCAGTCTCAGAGCGAGTGGATGCTCGACTTGCTGACGGCCATCGCGGCTTCCTTGAAGGACTCGCTGACAGTCGGGTGAGCGAAGCAGGTGCGGGCCACGTCTTCGGCGCTGCCGCCGTATTCCATGTGGGCGCAGGCGGCGGCGATCATCTCGGAAGCACCCTTGGCGACCATCTGGACGCCGAGGAGCTTGTCGGTCTTGGCGCAGGCGATGACCTTGACGAAACCCGAGGTGCAGTCGGAAGCGATCGCGCGTCCGTTGCCGGCGAGCTGGAACTTGCCGATGGCGACTTCGATGTTCTTGGCCTTGGCTTCGGCTTCGGAGAGGCCGACGCAGGCGACTTCGGGG
>JBDKKH010000130.1:0-3385 GCA_039796215.1 Verrucomicrobiota bacterium | reverse complement strand
GCGTGGACGACGACTTCCTCGACCCGCAGGTGTTCCGGAAGGACTCCTGCCTGGGCGTGCCGGGTCTCGTCGACGCGGTCCGCCGCGGCAACGTCGCCTTGGCCAACGCCATCGGCACCGGCGTGGCGGACGACAAGGTCACCTATGCCTACGTGCCCGAGATGATCCGCTATTACCTCTGCCAGGAACCGATCCTCGACCAGGTGCCCACTTACCTCGCTTGGCGCGACGCCGACAAGAAATACATCCTCGAGAATCTGCCGAAACTGGTCGTCAAGGCGGCCAACGAGAGCGGCGGCTACGGGATGCTCATCGGTCCGACGGCTTCGCGGGAGCAACTGGCCGAATTCCACGCCAAGGTCTCGGCCAACCCCCGTAATTACATCGCCCAGCCCGTGGTCAACTTCTCCCAGCACCCCACCCTCATCGAGGGCGGCCTGGAGGGACGGCACGTCGACCTACGTCCTTTCGTGCTCTGGGGCGACACGGTCAAAGTACTTCCCGGCGGCCTGACCCGGGTCGCCCTCCAACGCGGCTCCTTGGTCGTCAATTCCTCCCAAGGCGGCGGCAGCAAAGACACCTGGGTCCTCGCGGCCTGAAAACACCATGATGCTTTCCCGCGTCGCTGATCACCAATATTGGATGGCCCGCCAGATGGAGCGGGCGGAGAACCTCGCGCGCCTGGTGCGGGTCTCCGAGGAGATGCTCCTCGACGACGAGACGCTCGGCCGCGGGAGCGCCCAGGAATACTGGACGCCCGTCCTCGCCGCCACGGCGATGGAAGGCGCTTTCCGGGCGCTCTACCCGGAACCCCGCCAAGGCGACGTCGCCCGGTTCCTCACCCTCGACCTACGTAACCCGGATTCGATCCTGTCCTGCATCCGCCAAGCCCGGGAAAACGCCCGGTCGGTCCGCGACAAGATCTCCGACGAGATGTGGTCGGAGATCAACGCCCTCAACCTCTTCGTGACCTCGCCCGAGGGACTCCAGCTGCTGGAACGCTTCCCGCAGGCCTATTACGAGAAGATCATCTCCTCCTCGATGCTCTTCGACGGCATCACGGACGCCACGCTGACGCGCGACGAAGGCTGGAACTTCCTGCAGCTCGGCCGGCTGCTGGAGCGCGCCGACATGACCAGTCGCTTCCTCGACATCCGCTCCCGGACCCCCGCTGCCTCGGGCGATTCGGCCTTGGAATCCCTGCAATGGGGAGCGGTCCTGCGCGCCTGCAGCGCGCATGCGGGCTACCGACGCGTCCATGGGGGCGAAATCAGCGTCGAAGGGGTGGTCGACCTGCTCCTGTTCTCGAATGAATTCCCCCGGTCGGTCCGACATTGCATCCGCCGGGCCGACGAGGTCCTGCATGACATCTCCGGCACGCCGACGGGACGTTATTCGAACAACAGCGAGAAGATCACGGGGGCCTTGCTCGCCCGACTCAGCTTCGCCGGCCCGCCCGAGGTCATGGCCCGCGGCCTGCACGCCTACATCGACGAACTCCAGGTGCAGCTCAACGCCGCCGGCCAAGCCGTCTTCGAGTCTTACGTGCTCCTGCCGGGCGAGATCGACCGCCACTTCCCGCGGGGTACCCGCCCCGAAAGCCTTTCGGACTGGCAACGCGAACAGCAGCAGCAGCAGCAACAGTGACGTCGTCCCAGCGCCGATGAAGCTCCGCATCCTGCATCGTACCGAGTACCGCTACGCCCTGCCCGTCCGGAACAACACCAACGAGATCAGGGTCACGCCGCTCACCAATCTGCGGCAGAAGGTCGGCCTGCACCTGGTCCGGGTGCTTCCGGCCGTGCGCATGCACCGCTACCTGGACCTTCATCGCAACCCCGTGCACCGGTTCGAGATCGAGGAACCCCACAAAGAACTCGTCATCGACGTCTCCAGCCTCGTGGAGACGCTGCCGACGCCCGTCGCGGCCATCCCGACCGACATCCCCCTTTCGGCCGTCAGGACGGAAAGCATCATCGAGAGTTTCCAGCCTTTCCTCCTTTCCGACGGTCCCATCCGGATCACCCCCGAGATCTGGCGCGCGGCGGTGGATGTCGAGCAATCGCGCCGCGACTTGTTTTCCGTGGTGGTCGGCCTGATGGACATGCTCCATGCGACCTGTCGTTACGTCCCGGGGGCCACCCATATCGGCACCCATACCGAGGAATTCTTCGCCAAGCCCGAAGGCGTCTGCCAGGATTACGCCCACTTACTGCTGGCCCTCGCTCGCTCCATCGGGATACCCGCTCGTTATGTCTGCGGCTACGTCTACGACGCCAAGCGGGGCGACGTCCTCGGCAGCCATGCCTCGCATGCCTGGTGCGAACTCTGGCTCCCGGGCTACGGGTGGCTGGGCGTCGACCCGACGAACAAGAAGTTCGTCCATGAAGCCTATGTGGCCTCGGCGGTCGGCCGCGATTACCGCGACGCGACCCCGGTCAGCGGCAGTTATTGGGGCGGCGGCGACCGCGAGATGCGCGTCACCGTCCACGTCGAAGCCAAGTGACGGCGGGAGAGGCTTCCTGAACGGACAATAAAAAAGGGCCCCGTTGCCGGGGCCCTTGATTCAAACTCTAATCCTAAGATTAGAAGTTGTAGCGAACGGAGACGGAGGTCTGGTCGTCAACGCCGTTGGCGTCAGCGATCGAGACGGCGACCTGGTACTTCGAGTTCACGTTGTAAGCGAGCTCGTAGACGAAGGAGTCGGTGTTGGAACCGCCATCCTGGGACCAGACGAGGCGGGCTTCGAGGCCGGCGACGACTTCGTTCAGGGAGCGACGGGCGATGATGCCGTAGCCGTCGTTGGAACCAACGAAGACGGTGGCGTCGACGCCAGCGGCGACGTTCTTGAAGAGGTAACCGACGGAGACGTCATCGGCACCAGCCTTGTTCAGGTTGGCGGTGGCGCCGACCCAGACGTTCGAGGAGCCGACGAGGGCTTCGACCGAGAGGGAGTAGCCGTTGTCGCCGGCGAGGGCGTCGGTGTTGTAGTTAACACCAGCGCGGTTGTAGGAGAGACCAGCAGGAGCAGCGGCGCTCTGGGCAGAGGCAGCGGCAGCAAGGGTCGTGAGGGTGAGGATCGGGAGGATGTGCTTCATATGCGTGTTCTGTCTTAGGCACCCGCGTTGAGAAAACAACAAAAAAATGCTTAATCGTCATCTGATCGTGACCCACGCCAGACGGTCTAGATTTGAGCAATAAAAAAGGGCCCCGTTGCCGGGGCCCTTGATTCAAACTCTAATCCGAAGATTAGAAGTTGTAGCGGACAGAGAAAGAGACCTCTTCGTCGGCGCCGTCGACGTCGGTATCCTGAAGAGAAACTGCGACTTGGTACTTCGAGTTCACGTTGTAAGCGAGTTCGTACAGGTAGCTGTTCTGGCGATCA
>JBDKKH010000129.1:0-8956 GCA_039796215.1 Verrucomicrobiota bacterium | reverse complement strand
CGACGCTTGCCGCCCTTGTTGTAGATACGGTAGTTGACCCCTTCGGTCACCCACAGGCGACCTTGGGCGTCGAAGTCGATATTGGTCGGATTAGCCAGCAAGGGAGAACGAGCCCAGACGGTGACCTCGAGTCCTTCAGGAAGCTGGAACAGCTCCGAGGGCAGAGAGCCGCCCTCGCTGGGAGCGAACGGGCTGGGAGCAGCCGCCAACGAGGCGGCCGCCATAAGTAATATGGCTTTGCAGGGCATGATGTGACATTTGAGACAAGTCACCTGTTTGCAAGTTCCAGCTCCATTGAAGCCCGCCCACGAGACGCAAGCGGCGGCCGTCTCCCGAGGCCAGCGGCTCAAACTGGGAGGAAAATCCGTCCCACTGCCTAAGTGAGTCCCCTTCCACCCCCGCCACCCCCGCCGGAACATCAGGAAGCGCTACTTGCGGACCAGCCTGAGAACCTGCCCGGCAAGAGAGGCAACGAGTACGTCGCCATTCGAGGGGTCATGGCCGAAGCCAGCCACAGCCGAGGCTTTGGCGATCTCCTTGGAGAGCCATTTCCCGTCGCTTTGGCGCAGGGTGAAGATTCGGCCGGAGACGAAATCTCCGAAGACATAAGCACCGGCGATGGCCGGGACGCGCTCGCCACGGCAGACCACGCCACCGGTGACCGAACTCCCGGCCGTGCGATCGTACTCATGGATCGGGGCGACATAGGCGGAGTTAGGCGCCAGGGAAGGCTTGGATTTCTTGCCGCCGGCATCCTTGCCGCCGAAGAGGTGAAGGCCTTCGATATCGTGCCACCCGTAGTCGCCGCCGGCGACCAAGAGGTCGATTTCCTCATAGAGCCCCTGGCCCACATCGCCCGCAAAACAGGCCCCGGTCTGCGGGTCGAAGGAGAATCGCCAGGCGTTCCGGAGCCCGGTGGCCCAGGTCTCCGTCCGGACGGTCTTGGGGTCGACCGGCCGCCCACGGTGAGAGGTGACCCCTAGAAAGGGGTTATCGGCAGGGATGGCGTAGAAGGCTTGCCCTTGGGCATCGGTCACCACCGAGACGTGGGGATGAGGGGCCTGACTGCCCGGACGCTTATCGACATCGATCCGGAACACGGCGGCATGAAAACCCTTATTGATGAATCCAGCCGTATCGAAGGGGTCTCCGCCCCCGCCACCATCGCCGCAGCTCACGTAGAGATAGCCATCCGGACCGAAATGCAGATCTCCTCCATTATGATTGGAGGCGGGGTCGACCTGAGTGATGAGCGGCTGCTCGGACTGGGGGTCTACCGTGAAAGGCTCTAAGCTAGAAAGCAGGAAGCGGGAAACCCGCTGGTGGAGCTTTCCTCCTATTCTAAGGCTATAGTAAGCAAAGACTTGCCTATTAACATCCACTTTGGGGTGCACCGCGAAGCCCAGCAAGCCGCACTCCCCTGCCGCGTCGAACTGCCCGTCCTTGGGGGCGAGTTGAAAGACCTCGCGCTTGACCGGCTTACCCGACGATAGGCCGGAAATCATCTGCACCTTGCCGCCGAGGAAGCCGGATGACTTTTTCTTTTCGACGGATGACCGGGGTGCAGGGTCGCCCTTCTCGACGACCAGGATCGCGTCGCTGCTTCCGGGGAGGGCGGCGATGGCGACGGGCTGGCTGAATTGCAGTCCGGGGAAGGCGGGCTCAAGACCGACAAGAGACTCCTGAGCCTGGGCTCCGGTCAGCCCGAAGAAGGCGCCCAAGATGAGGATGAAGATCGGACGAAGATGCATAGGGTCGGGGCGACCTCACCACGCTGGAAGCAAGCCCCCGCGGTTGCAAAAGATTTCTCACGACAACAGGGGGCGGGAGAAACCTGCTCCGCACCCTTATTTTTCGCTGGTTTTCATCGCAAGGTTCGTTTTTAAATACACCCGCATCACTGCAACACCAACCCACAACCAACATGTCCAAAGCCCTCACCAAGTCCCAAATCGCCGGCGCCATCGCTGAAAAAGCTGAGATCAGCAAGAAGCAGGCCACCGCGATCCTCGAGATCATCGCCGCCCTCGCCTACAAGAACGCGAAGAACTCCTTCACGCTCCCCGGCCTCGGCAAGCTCGTCCTCGTGCACCGCAAGGCTCGCCAGGGCCGCAACCCTGCCACCGGCGAAACCATCCAGATCAAGGCCAAGAAGGTCGTGAAGTTCCGCGTGGCCAAGGCCGCCAAGGACGCGATCCTCGGCGCCAAGTAATCTCTCACGAGATTCACGCCAAAAGGCGCTCCTGACGGAGCGCCTTTTTTGTTGCCCGTGTTTCTCGCGAAGACGCGCGCCGGTCGCGGCACGGTTTTTCTTGCACGCGTGCGTGGTCGCGGAGTGAATGCATGTCCGCAATCCGCCCGGGTGGCGAAATGGCAGCCGCAGCGGACTCAAAATCCGCCGCCCTCTAAAGGCGTGAAGGTTCGAGTCCTTTCCCGGGCACTTGCGGAACGCGAACGCTCAGCGCGCGAAGGCGTAGGCGCCGAGCGCGGCGGAGGCCGAAGCGACGATCAGAACCGCGGCGCACCCGCGCCTGGAAAGCCTCTCCTTGTAAGAAAGGCCGCTGCCGGGAAGCCCGACGGTGGCGTCGACCCGATCCTTGCGCACGTTGATGGTCGCGCCCGGGCGGCCGGCGGAAACCGAAGTCCCTGTCTTTGAGATATTGATCCGGAGAAACCTGCCGATCGGAATGACTTTGCGGAAGCGGAAGAAGCCCATCGCCAACGAGCGTGGTCGAGGTCCGGAGGCAGGCAAGCGTCGCCTGCCGGGCCGACGTCCTCTTTCTTATGACACTCTGCAACGCAGGTCCCGCTTGCCATCCGCCGGGCATTCGGCCATGGTGACGGCAGTTCATTAACAGACGCATCACGAGCAGGGCGGCCGCAAGCCTACCCTGCACCAACCGAGCCCTTCCCGGGCCACGGTGGTCATCGGAGCCGCAAGGCGCCGAGATGAGAGCCGAAAGGCTAAAAACAGTCCCCACCGAGGATTGATCGTGCTGCGCGTCCTTTTCACCGCCGCCAACATGATCAACACCCACGACACCGCCGCCCGCTCCGCCGCCACCAAGCTGTCCATCCGCGTCAGCGAGGGCAACCGCTTGCACCACCTCTGGAACAACAACGGGACCTGGTGGCTGCATTACACCGAACACCTCGCGGATTTCACCAAGCGACGCATCCGCCGTTCGCTGCGCACCCATGACCTCGAGCTGGCCATCCGCCGACGCGACGAAGCGCTGGGCTCGGTCGCCGCCTGAACGCCATGACCTTGACCTGGCTCCTGGCGATCGTCGCCTTCCACTGGCTCGCCGCCCGGCGGCTCTGACTAGAACCGCGCGCCGATGCGGCCGGCGAGACCCCAGGTCGCGCCGGGCTGGAAAGAGGCCTGGGTTTCGCCGGCATGCTTGAAACTGTGGCGGGCGAAGGGAACCCACTCGAACTGTCCGCGTACGAACCACGTCCCCGTCGGCTCCAGGAACTGCGTGACCCCGAAACGCACCGGCACCTCGCCGACAGCGACGGCGCGCGCCCCGTAGGCGGCATCCGAAAGCCGGAAATTCAATGTCTCGTAAGCGACGAGCAGGTCGACCGTCGTCGCGCGATCGCCCGTCGGGAAGCCGCGGAAGATGATGCCGTTCTGCAGGCCGGTCGCGCGCAGCTCGACTTCGGCGTAACGGCACGGACGCCACACCGCCTTGACGTAAGGCACGGGCAGAATCGAGTTCTCAAAGCGGTCCTGGAACATCACGCCGAGCGCCAGATCGGTCTCGGCATCGGGCTGCCAGCGGACGGCGCCGCCGAGGCCCCAGCGGAAACCATCGGCCAGGCCGACCGCATCTTCGGCCGCCCACTCCAACCCATAGATGGCCTGGAAAGCATAACGGGCGTTGTATTGCCACTGCCGGAAACCTGAAAAGATCACGTCCTGCGTATCGCCATAAGAGCGGTCTGTCCCGGCGATCGCGCCCGAGAAGCGTTGAGCGTAACGATACCACTCCAGATCGTAAGCTCGGTCGGCTTCCTGATATATGACCTCCATGCCCTCCCGAGAACGGCCGAACTTGCCGTCGGAGCCGGCGGAACCCGGAATCGAGTCGTCACCGCGCCGCTGCCAGTCCCCCATGACCAACCACGGCTTATTGGACTCGGCCGAAAAGCCAAAATAGGGCAGGCCTAAAAATGAACAAAGAAGCGCGATTTGCTTAACTTTAGGCAGATGATTCATCCTATTAATTCAATTTTGCCAATAAAACCCACCTTGGCAAGCAGGATGGACCACTGGTTAATTTATGGCACAGAATATGCTTAATAATCCGCATGATGCTTATTTCTGCCGCCGCCTCTCCCAATGCCGCCGACAATGTCTGGGTGCTCGTCAGCACGGCGCTCGTGCTGATGATGTGCATTCCGGGACTCTTCCTCTTCTACGGCGGCTTGGTTCGCAGTAAAAACGTCCTTTCGATCGCCGCCCAGTGCCTGGCCCTCACCGCGATGGGCATCCTGATGTGGTGGGCCTTCGGTTACAGCTTGGTCTTCGGCAAGAACTTCGGCGGCGGCTTCCTCGGCCACCTCTTCGGCGGCAGCGAGCATTTTGGTTTCGCAGGCCTCGGCCTCAGCCCCGACGCGGCCTACGCCCCTGGCATTTCCTCCACGGTGTTCGCCCTCTTCCAGGCGATGTTCGCCGCGATCACCCCTGCCCTCATCATCGGGGCCGTCGCCGAACGCATGAAGTTCTCGGCGGTGATGCTCTTCTCCTTCCTCTGGACCGTCTTCGTCTACTACCCCGTCGCCCATGCGGTCTGGGGCGCGACGGGTGATTTCGCCGGACTGGCCAATCCCGCGGCGACCTTCAAGGCCGCGGACTTCGCCGGCGGCATCGTGGTGCACATGACCTCGGGTTGGTCGGCGTTGCTCTTGTGCGTCCTGGTCGGACCGCGCATCGGCTTCGGCAAGCGGGCCATGCCTCCGCACAGCATGGTGCTCTGCGTCATCGGCACCGGCCTGCTCTGGGCAGGCTGGTATGGCTTCAACGCCGGTTCGGCCTTGGCGGCGGACGGTGTCGCCCTGCAGGCCTTCCTCACCACGACGCTGGGAGCGTCCGCGGCCACCATCGCCTGGGCCGTCGTCGAAAAATTCCACCGCGGCAAGATCTCCGTCCTCGGCCTGTGCTCAGGCGCCATCGCCGGCCTAGCCACCGTCACCAACGCCGCCGGCTTCGTCTCGGGGGGCGGAGCCCTGCTCATCGGCGTCCTTGCCGGCGTCATCTCCTACTGGGCCTGCTCCGCGCTGAAGCCTCGCCTCGGCTACGACGACGCCCTCGACACCTGCGGCGTCCACGGCATCGGCGGAACCATCGGGGCCTTGGCCACCGCTCTCCTGATGAATGCCTCCGTCAACGAGGCCGGAGGCAAGTTGGTCGGCAACGGATTGCTCACCGGGCAGCTCGTCGCCATGCTTGGCTGCATCGTGCTCTCCCTTGGCATGACGTGGATCATCGCCAAGCTGGTGGCCGCGACCATCGGCCTGCGCCCCACGGAGGAAGCGGAAGCCCAGGGACTCGACATCGCCGACCACGGCGAAGAAGGCTACAACCAGAACTAAAGGGGGTGGAAGCGGCGAGACGGCCTCCGGCTTGCTGATTTTACAGCAAGCGAGGACGGGGCTTAGTTCTTTTTTAGGCACATTTAGGCCATCGGCTGGCAAGGTCGTCATTGGCACGGGGGTTGCGATAGGCCTCTCGCCATGAAATCCCTGCTACGAACTCTCACCATCCTCGCCCTGGCGGCAGTGCCTTACCTGTCGTCGGCGCAGAACGCTCCGGCCCCTGCGGCCGAACCCGCCAAAGTCGAAGCGGCCAAGGCCGCTCCGGCCGCTCCCGCGCTCGACCAGCGCGTGGCCGACCTGGAGGCTTACGTCAACAACACCGGCCCCAAGGCTGGAGATGATAAAGTCGCCGCCGGCGCCATCGCCGCTTCCGCCGGCCCTGGCCATAACGCCTTCATCATGATCTGCGCCGCCCTGGTGCTGTTCATGACCTTGCCCGGCCTGTTCCTCTTCTACGGCGGCCTGGTGCGCTCGAAGAACATCCTCTCGGTCGTCGCGCAGTGCTTCGGCCTGGCGGGACTCGTCACGATCCTCTGGTGGGCAGTGGGTTACTCCCTGGTCTTCGGCAAGAGCTTCGACGGGACCTTCCTCGGCAAGATCTTCGGTGGCAGCGAATTCTTCTTCCTGAACGGCGTCACCGGCGCCCCGAACGGAGACTACGCCTACTGGATCTCGCAGAACGTCTTCTCGATGTTCCAGCTGATGTTCGCGATCATCACCCCGGCCCTCATCGTCGGCGCCATCGCCGAACGCATGAAGTTCTCCGCCGTGATGCTCTTCATGCTGGGCTGGATGTTCCTCGTCTACTTCCCGATGGCCCACCACATCTGGGGCATCACCGGTGAGATGAACGGCGTCTGGAACGCCAAGGCTTCGATCAAGGCGATCGACTTCGCGGGCGGCACCGTCGTGCACATGACCTCCGGCTGGTCCGCGCTCCTGCTCTGCATCATCCTCGGTCCTCGCCTCGGCTTCGGCAAGAAGGCCATGACGCCGCACAGCATGGTCCTCTGCGCCATCGGCACCGGCATGCTCTGGGTCGGCTGGTACGGCTTCAACGCCGGCTCGGCGCTCGCCGCCGACGGTGTCGCCGCCCAGGCCTTCATGACCACCACGCTGGCCGCCGCGGTCGCCGCCTTCACCTGGGGCGCCCTCGAATGGATCCTCCGCAAGCACGCCAGCATCCTCGGTCTCTGCTCGGGCGCCGTCGCCGGCCTCGTGGTGGTGACCCCTGCCGCGGGCTTCGTGTCCGCCAGCTCGGCCGTCCTGATCGGCGTCCTCGCCGGCATCGTGCCCTTCTTCGCGGTGGTCTACCTGAAGTCCAAGCTGGGTTACGATGACGCCCTCGACACCTTCGGTGTCCACGCGGTCGGCGGCACCCTCGGTGCCATCCTGACCGGCGTCTGCGCCAGCGCCGACGTCAACGGCAACCTCAACACGAACCTCAAGGACATCGTCGGCAAGACCCTCCTGACCGAGCAGTTCAAGGCGATCGGCATCACCCTGCTGATCTCCCTCGTCGCCACGGCGATCCTCGCCTACCTGGTCAAGGCCCTCATCGGCCTGCGGCCGACCGAAGAAGAAGAGGCCCGCGGCCTCGATATCTCGGACCACGGCGAAGAAGGCTACAATCACAACGCGTAAGCGAAGGCTCCCAAAGTCCGCCGCACAGGCCGTCCGACATCGGACGGCCTGTTTCTTTGGGGGACATCCTGACAGTAAGGCACAAAATCGTTGCCAGTCGATTGATGCTGACACCAGAATGTTCATATAACACCGATGCTCAAGCTGTCCGCACAACTGAAAGACGAGGATTTCCTCGGTACCGCCGAGGATCTGGCCGCCTTCGTCTCGGATAAACTCGCCGACCTTGGCTTTGGCGACCGCCATCGCTCGACCGAGCGCCTGGTGCGCTTCTACGCCTACGAAGGCCTGCTATCCAAGCCGGAGCAAGGCCCTGACGATAAGCGCCAGCGTCTCTTCGGCCCGCGGCAAGTCCGGCAGCTCCTGCTCGCCCGTCTTCTGGCCGAACGCGGCTGGGACTTGGACCGGATCCGCACCCTGCTCAACGTGAACCGCGAACTGCCTCAGCTCAACAAGCTGATCGATGAATTAGCCACGCCCACCGAGGCGGAAAAGCTGTTCTTCCGCACGCGAGGAAGCGACGCGGACATGCTATCCGAACCAGTCCGCTCGGTCTCGCTGCAGCAACTACGGAACGCGTCACCGGTGGCCTATTCCGCGCGCGACGAAGAAGAGGTCGAGCCCTCGACCCCGAAATTCCGCCGCAAGGCCAGCTACGCCACCGTCCAGCAGCTCCGCCAGATCGCCGATGCGGACGACAGCCCGGCGGAAGCGCTCAGGATGATGATCAAAAAGGAGATGGCCCGCGATGACCTGACGCCGGCCGCCAGGAACCTTTTCGAACAACTCCTGGCCTTCAATCCGACCTCACGAGGCGATGAGCCGAAGACCGAAAGATGGACGAAACTACGGCTGACCCACTGGTGCGAAGCCCATTTCAACATAGATAGTCGAGTGAAGCCGACCGAAGAGGAACTGTCAGAGATTGCTGAGAATTTTAGGAAAGCCTTGATGAATAAGTATTTATAATTATGACAGTAACTATTCGTTAGTATTTTCTGGATGTTATCTCTGTTAGTGTTGACACCATAGGAGATTGATTCATGGTGAGGGCGATGATTCCTCCCATGAGCCAACCCAAGATCGAAATCCTGCCCGTTAAGACGGGCTTCCTCCGCGCCGCCGCCGATGCGACGCACGTCCTCGTCCGCCTCGTCGCCCCGGCCAGGCCCGCCGATGCCGTCGAGACCCCTCGCGCTCCTCTCGACCTCTCGCTGGTGATCGACCGCTCCGGCTCGATGAGCGGCGGCCCCCTCGAAGCGGCCATCGAAAGCGCATCGCGCATCGTCCGCGGCCTCCGTCCCGAAGACCGCGTCGCCATCATCGCCTTCGACGACCACATCGACGTGGTTCACTCGCTGACCCATGTGACGGACCGCGAAGCCATCGTCGCCCGAATCAAGAGCATCGATCACCGCGGGTCGACGGACCTCTTCGGCGGCTGGGAGGAAGGCGTCAAGCAGCTCGCCCCCTTCACCCGCAAGGACCGGATCGCCCGGGTCATCCTGCTGAGCGACGGCCAGGCCAACCACGGGATCGTGAACGAACAGGAGATCTTCGCCCGCGTCACCAAGGCCGCCGGAGCGGGCATCACGACCTCGACCGTCGGCCTCGGCCACGGCTTCAACGAGTCCCTGATGACCGGCATGGCCACGGCCGGCGAAGGCGTCGCGAACTTCGGCCAGACGGCGGACGACCTCGACGAGGC
>JBDKKH010000128.1:0-6110 GCA_039796215.1 Verrucomicrobiota bacterium | reverse complement strand
CGCCGCACGCACAAAGGATTGCCACGAGGGGGCAGGGAGGAAGATTAGGCGCGTGCCCGGTTATCTCGCCATCATCGCCGGTAAAGACGAATTCCTCGTCGATCAGGACGGGCGCGCCTGTTTCGAGAAGGCCAAGAAGGCCGCCGGCCCCGACGCCGAAGCCGAGGTCATCTCGGGCCAGATCCTGCGCGTCGACGACGCCCTGACCCTGGAGCTGCAGTTCGCGGAATCGGTCAAGACCCTGTCGATGTTCGGCGGCAAGCGGGTCATCTGGCTGCGCAACCTCAATTTGGTGGCCGACACCGTCCAGGCCAAGTCCGAGGAGGTGAAGAAGAACCTCGCCCAGATCCTCGAGGTCGCCACGGGGGCGGATCCGTCGGTCGCCATCATCATCTCGGCCACCCCGTACGACGGTCGTCGCAAGGACCTCAGCGCCCTCAAGTCCGTCGCGACGGAGTTCATCCTGCATTCGCCGCCGTCCAAGAGCCCGTTCGACAAAGGCGACGCGCAGGCGGACGCCCAGGTCGCGCTGGCCGTCGACCGGCTGAAGTCGCTCGGCGTCAAGTTCGAGCGCGGCGTGCCGGAGGTCATCGTCGGCCGCGTCGGGCAGTCGACCCGTCTCGTCCTGGGAGAGTGCGACAAGCTGGCGACCTACGCCGGGGACGGAGGGACCATCAAGGAGGCCGACGTCCACCTGCTTGTCCCGACTTTCGGCGAAGGCGATTTCTTCGAGCCCATCGAGGCCTTGGCGGCGCGCGACCTCCAGTGGGGCATGGAGTCGCTCGACCGATATTTCTTCAACGAGGACTCCAGCCGGCCCTTGCTGTCCGCCCTGCAGAACCGCCTCCGCCTGCTGATCCAGATCCGCTGCCTCGCGGACTCGGGCGATTTCCGGCTCACCGACGCCGGTCTGGCCAAGGGACAGTTCGAGACGGCCAGCGCGCGGCACGGCCCCACCTTCGGGTCGGCCGCGAAATCATCCGCCAACCTCTTCTCCCAGAACGCCTGGTACGTCGGCAGCAAGGTCGCGCCGGGAGCGGCCAGATACAGCCTGGCCGAGCTGGTGGACCTCCAGCTCGCCTGCGCCGACTGCTTCGACGCCTCCAACCGGGGCGAGGACGAATCCTCCGTCCGCGCGATGTTCCTCCGAGCGCTTGCCGCCAAGCGGGTTGCCTGATATAACCTCCCCTCACCTTTTCATCCGATGGAATCCGATCAAGTCCCCAACGTTCTCGCCGACCGCTACGCCTCCCCGGCCATGAAGGCCGTCTGGTCCACCCGCGGCCGCGTGGTCCTCGAGCGCGAGTATTGGATCGCCGTCATGAAGGCGCAGCGCGACCTCGGCCTCGGCATCCCCGCCGAAGCCCTCGCGGCGTACGAGCAGGTCAAGGACCGCGTCGACTTCGAATCCATCCGCCGTCGCGAGGAGGAGAGCCGCCATGACGTCAAGGCGCGCATCGACGAGTTCTGCGCCCTCGCCGGACACCAGCATGTCCATAAGGGACTCACCAGCCGCGATCTCACCGAGTCGGTCGAACAGCTCCAGGTCTTCCGTTCGTTGCAGCTGGTGCGCGCCAAGGCGGTCGCCGCCCTGGCCGCGCTCGCCCGGCGCGCGCAGGCCGACCGTGACGTCCTCATCGCGGCCCGCACGCACAATGTCGCCGCCCAGCCCACCACCGTCGGCAAGCGCTGGGCCATGTTCGGCGAGGAATGCCTCAGGGGCCTCGGCCAGGTCGACGCCGCCCTCGGCGCCTTCGCGGCCCGCGGCCTCAAGGGCGCCGTCGGCACGCAGCTCGACCAGCTCACCTTGTTCGCCGGCGACGGCGCCAAGGTCGCCCAGTTGGAAGGCCGGGTGCTCGCGCACCTCGGCATCCCGCACGCGCTCGGCGCCGTCGGGCAGGTCTATCCGCGGTCGATGGACATGGAAGTCGTCGCCGCGTTGCTCTCGGTCGCCTCGGGGCCGTCCTCCTTCGCGAAGACGCTCCGCCTGATGGCCGGACACGAGCTCGCCAGCGAAGGCTTCCTGCCCGGCCAGGTCGGTTCCTCGGCCATGCCGCACAAGATGAACGCCCGCACCTGCGAGCGCATCAACGGTTTCCACGTGATCCTGCGCGGGCACCTCGCCATGGCCGCCTCGCTTTCGGGCGAGCAGTGGAACGAGGGCGACGTCTCCTGCTCGGTGGTCCGCCGCGTCCTCCTTCCGGATGCGTTCCTCGCCATCGACGGCCTCCTGGAGGCCTTCCTCACCGTGCTCGCCCAGATGGAGGTCAATCGCCCCGTCATCGAACGCGAGTCCCGCCACTATCTTCCGTTCCTGCTCACGACCACTTTCCTCATGGAAGCGGTCAAGGCCGGCGCCGGGCGCGAGGAAGCCCACGAGGCCATCAAGGAGCACGCCGTCGCGGTGGCCAAGGACCTGCGCTCCGGCAAGACCGAGCGGAACGACCTCGTCGACCGCCTGGCGGGCGACGCCCGGCTCCGCCTGCCCAAGTCCGTGCTCCTCGACGCCGTCGCCAAGGCGGGCGAACTGACGGGTTCCGCGGGGGCGCAGGTCGACGTCTTCGTCCAGCAGGCCGAAGCTTGGGCCCGCCGGGTTCCGGAATCCGCTCAGGTCAAAGCCGGGCGCATTTTATAAGCCATCTTCGGGGGGTGCGGGCAGGGGAGGGGTTTTCCGTGTTGCCAAGGGGGGTGGGGCTTCCCACAACCCACTTTTCAACTCGTTCACTCCCATGTCTTCTCCTCTCATCGGCAACCTCCTCGTCGCGCAAAGCGGCGGCCCGACCCCCGTCATCAACGCCAGCCTCGCTGGGGTCATCTCGGAAGCCCTCAAGCATGAGGATGAGATCGTCGAGATCTACGGCGGGCTCAACGGCATCCAGGGCGTCCTGCACGAGCAGCTCGTCGACCTCGCCGCCGAGTCCCAGCAGACCCTGCGCGCCCTCCGTCACACCCCGGGCGCGGCCCTCGGCACCTGCCGCTACAAGGTGAAGAAGGCCGAGGACTTCGACCGCATCCTCCAGGTCTTCGAAGCCCACAACATCCGTTACTTCCACTACATCGGCGGCAACGACTCCCAGGACACCGCCGCCAAGATCGACGCCCTCGCCAAGGAGCGCGGCTACGAGCTCCGCGTCATCGGCGTGCCCAAGACGATCGACAATGACCTGCCGCTCACCGACCACTGCCCCGGCTACGGCTCCGTCGCCAAGCACATCGGCGTGACCATCCGCGAGACCGCTCTCGACAACGCCGCCATGGGCCAGAACGACTTCGTCTCCATCCTTGAAGTCATGGGCCGCAACGCCGGCTGGCTCGCCGCCTCGTCCGTGCTCGCGCAGCGCCGCGACAAGAACGACGACAAGTCCGTCAAGAACACCCACTACACCTGCTCCGCCCCGCACATCGTGCTCCTGCCGGAGGTCGCCTTCAACGCCGACGCCTTCATCCGTCGCGTCGAGGAAGTCCTCAAGTCCAACGGCCACTGCTTCGTCGTCGTCTCCGAAGGCGTCCAAGACGCCACCGGCAACTACCTCGGCGCCGACACCTCGAGCACCGACTCCTTCGGCCACGCCGTCCTCGGCGGCGCCGGCGAATACCTGCGCACGCTCGTCGAAGCCCGCTTCGACGGTGTCAAGGCCCGCTCCTCGAAGCTCGGCATCACCCAGCGCGCCGCTTCGCACAACGCTTCCAAGACCGACGTCGATGAAGCCGAACTCTGCGGCGGCGCCGCCGTCAAGGCCGCCCTCGAGGGCGAGTCGGGCAAGATGGTCATCCTGATCCGCTCCGAAAAGGAGACCTACGCCGTGCAGACCCTCCTCGCCCCCCTCGATCAGATCGCCAACGGCGTGAAGGTCTTCCCCGAGAAGTGGATCGGCGAAGACAAGATGTCCATCCATCCGGATTTCGTGCGTTATGCGCTCCCGCTGATCCAGGGCGAGCTGCAACTTCCTTACGACCAGGGACTTCCGAAGTACGCCCAGCTCTCCGCCATCGCGGTCCAGCGTCGCCTCGAGAAGTACGTCACGGCCTAAGCCGGGACGTACTTCGCCTTGTGAACAAGGCCCCCGGTTTCGGGGGCCTTTTTGCTTTTACAAAGGGGTTGCCAGCCCTGAGACCCAGATTTAATTATCAAGCACCCCCAAGTCTCCATGAGTTCTTTTCTCAAGCACCTATCGATGGGCGTTCTTGCGCTCTTGCCTGCTTTTTCCCTCGCGGCCCTGCAGCCTGGCAAAGTCCAGGTCGGCAAGGTCACCGGCACCGTCACCTTCAGCGACGCCAAGGATGCCCGCCAGCCGCTCGCCTCGGGCGTCGTCTTCCAGGACGGCGCGCGCGTGGAGACGGGGGTCAACTCCACCGCCGAGCTCATCTTCTCCAACGGTTCCACGCTGATCCTGACCTCAGGCACCTATGTCGAGCTGCGCACGTTCCGCCAGGTCGCCTCCCCCGATATCGTCGAGCCGTATCGTCAGCTTGAGAAGGATCCCAGCCCTTCGATCACCGAAGTCGAGGTCGCCCGCGGCAAGGTCATCGGCGAGGTGCGTAAGCTGAACGCGCTTTCGGCTTACTCCGTCAAGACGCCGACCGGCCTGGTCCGTATCCGCGGCACCGTTTTCTCCGTCGAATACCGCGTCGACGCCAAGGGCGTCGGCACCAACATCGTCTCGTGCGTGCGCGGCTCCGTCGAGTCGACTGTCTATAGCTCCAACGTCGGCCCTGTGTCGGTCGACCCAGGCATGCAGTCCTCTGCTTCCGTGCCGACCGCGGCCTTGCTCGCCTCCATCGCCCGCGGTCCCGCGGAAGGTGCTCCGGCCGCCGCCGCGGCGCTCGCGCCCGTCAAGGTGATGGTCTTCCCGATTCCCGCCGAGGACCTCAGCGAGCTTTCCGACACGTTGGCCGCCGTCTCCTCTCTCCCGGCCGAAGTCGCCGCCACGATCAAGTCGATGGCGCAGACCGCTCCTTCGCGGGCCACGATCTTCCCGAACGGAGCCAGCGAGCCCGCGGCGGGTCTGGGTCAGGTGGTCGGCGACCGCAATGAGGACAAGGGCAAGGTCGTCCAATCCAAGGCCGGCGCCCCCGGCGCTCCCGTTTCCTCGAGCAACGGCGGCGGTGGCACGACCATGGATGACAATCTGCGCAGGCTCTCCGACAACGTGAACCGTTCCGTCGAGCAGAAGCAGCTGAATCCTACCCCGACCGGCATCTAAGGCCTTCCGGGGCGGGGCGATTTCGCTTTCCGTACGGTTTCCTCGCTCGCCAACGGGCCGGTTTGACGGCATTCCTCGGTCCATGCCTTTCGCCGGCAAATTCATCACGTTCGAAGGCGGCGAAGGCGCCGGCAAATCGACCCAGTTGGAACGCCTGGCGGCCCGCCTCCGCGCCGAAGGCGCGACCGTGCTGACTTTGCGCGAGCCCGGCGGGACGGCTTTCGGAGAGAAGATGCGGGCCGTGCTCAAGCAGCCTGGCTCGGCCATCGTCCCCGCGGCCGAGGCCCTGCTTTTCGCGGCCTGCCGCGCCCAGCTGGTCGCGGAAGTCATCGCTCCCGCCTTGGCCGCCGGCCAGACCGTCTTGTGCGACCGCTTCATCGATTCCACCGTCGCCTATCAGGCGGCCGGGCGTGGGTTGGAGCGTCCCGCCATCGAGGCCGCCAACCGGCTGGCCTGCGGAATGACCCGACCTGACCTCACGTTCCTGCTCGATCTCGATCCTGCGCGCGGTCTCGGGCGCGCCGCCGTGCGCGACCAGGGCCAGGCCGATCGTTTCGAGACGTTGGGCGAGCCTTTCCATCAGAGGGTGCGCGCCGCGTACCATGCCCTTGTCGCCGAAGAGCCCGGTCGTTTCCGGGTCGTCGACGCCGCCCGTCCGCCCGCCGAAGTCGAGGAGGAGATCTGGCATGAAGCCGCCCGCCGTTTCCGCTGAGTCGCCGGACCTGCCGGTCCTGCGTATCCTCGCCCGCGCCCGCGCCGAGGGGCGCATGCCGCATGCCGTGCTCCTGACGGGCGCCGACGGCGACGTGCTCGGCCGCGCCGCCGAACAGCTGGCGGCCATGCATCTCGGCGTCGCCGACCCGCTGGCGCATCCGGATTGCCGCGTGCTGCGTCCGGCGAAGAAGT
>JBDKKH010000127.1:0-9674 GCA_039796215.1 Verrucomicrobiota bacterium | reverse complement strand
CGGCCTGCGCGTCACCCGGCCCGCGGTCGCGCGCGTCCGCGCGGAGTTCCGCGGCGTCGCCGCCCTGCGCCGCGCCGTCATCGCGCGCGAGGTGCTCGGCCCTCCGCTGAGCCTGCGTCCTCCGCGTCGCTGACCTAGCCCGCGCGTCGCGCGAACAGGCGGGCGGCGAGGTAGGGCAGGGCGCAGCAGAGCACGATGCCCGCGCCGGAGGGCACGGCGGGGAAGTAATAGGACAGGTACAGTCCGCTGACGCCGCCGAGGAGCGCGCAGCCGACGCCCCACGCCATCACCTGCGGGACCGTCCGTCCGAGCAGCACGCCCGTGGCCGCGGGGATGACGAAGAGCGCGGTCGTGAGCAGGGCTCCGACCAAGCGCACGCAGGACACCGCCCCGAGGGCGACCAGCGCCAGCAGCACCACGCGCATCAGCGCCGGGCGGGCGCCCAGCAGGCGCGCATAATCCTCGTCGAACGACGCCAGCTCGAGTTCCTTGTGCAGCGCCCGCAGGCCGAGCAGGACGAAGGCGGCGGTGCCGGCGATCACGGCGAGGTCGTCGGCGCCGACGGCGACGACGCTGCCGAAGAGCAGGCCCGCGAAGTCGCGCCAGGAATTGGCCTGCTGCATCAGCGCGACGCCCGCCGCGAACATCACCGAGAGCATCACGCCCACGGCGCTGTCCTCGCTGGAGCCCTTGCGCGAGGCGAGCCAGGCGGCGCCGGCGGCCGTCAGCAGGGCCGCGGCGAGCGCGCCCAGGTAGGGTGAGCAGCCCAGGAGCAGGGCGCCTACCACGCCGGGCAGGATCGAATGCGTCAGGGCCGTGCTGACGAAGGCCATCCGGCGGAGCACCACGTAGGCGCCCAGGCACGCGCAGGTGACGCCCCCGAGCGCGACCGCGAGGAGCGCGCGGACGAAGAAGGGTTCGCGCAAAGGCTCGAGGAGAGGCTCAAGCATGGCGATGGTCGTGGCCGCGGCAGGCGTGGCGGGTCGTCACGGCGCCGTCGCGCAGTTCGAGGATGCGGTCGAAGCGGCCGAGGTCGGCGGGGTCGTGCGTGGCCATCAGCACGGTGAACGCATGGCCTTGTTCGAAGAGGAAGCCCTCGATGATCTCCCGGCTGGCCTGATCGAGCGCGGCGTAGGGTTCGTCGAGCAGGAGGATCTCCGCGCCTTGGACCATGGCGCGCGCGATGAGGCCGCGCTGCAGCTGGCCGCCCGAGAGCGTGTGCACCTGGCGGTCGGCGAGTTCCGTCAGCGCGAGCTGCGCGAGGGCGCGGTCGACGGCGTCTTCGCCGTGCCGGCATTCTTCGAACCAGCCATGGTGGGCGTAGGTGCCCATCTGGACCAGGCGTCGCAGGCGCAGGGGGAAGGGGTCGGTCAGGCGGGGCCGCTGGGCGAGGTACGCGATCCGGCTGCGGCCGAGGCGGGGAGGGTGGCCGGCGACGAGGGCTTCGCCCGCGCTCGGCGGGAGCAGACCGGCGAGCGTCCGGAGCAAGGTCGATTTGCCGGAGCCATTGGGTCCGATGAGCGCCGTACGGCAGCCGCAAGGGATCTCGAAGCTGGCCCGGGTGAAGGCGCATGGCGCCCCCGGCCGCGGGCTGGCCGCGAGGTCGCGGGCGACGACGGCCAGACCGTCGCATGAGGCGCCCTCGCGCCGGGAGTACGGGATCGTCGGGAGGACCGCGAAGAGCGCGTCGCTGAGTTGCCGCAGGCCTTCGGCCGCCCAGGACGACCTCATCGGGCCAGGGCGTCGTGCAGGCGCCGTCCGTTGTGAAGCATCATCGAGACCCAGGTGTCGCCGGGTCGGCCCGGCGGCTCGAGGTATTCGAAGGAAAGGGCGAGAGGGGGTGGCAATCCGGCATCTTCGGTCAGGCGGCGGGCGAAGGCGTCGTTCTGGCCGGCGTCGGTGACGATCACGCGGACGCCTTCCTGTCTGATCACGCGAAGGAGTTCGGAAAAATGGCGCGCGGAAGGGTCCGCCGATTCCGCCGAACTGCTCGCCAGGATGGTGCGAGGGATGCGCAATCCGTAGGTTTCGGCGAAGTGACCCAGGTTGGCGTGCTGCGTGATCAGGACGCGTCGATCGGCCGGGAGGCTGGAGAAAAGGCTCCGCAGCTCGGCATCGACCCGTTCTAATTCTTTAACATATTGATAATGAGTTTTTTCCGTATTTAAATGGGGGGCGATGACCCCCAGGCGCCGGGCGAGGAGACCGGTCATCGCTTTCACTTCGGCGGGGTTAGTCCAGGCGTGCGGATCGGCTCCGTGGTCGTGCGTCGTCGTTTCGGGGTGACCTGGGTAAAGCCAGAGGATGGCCTCGGTGCGCTGGTTGGCTTTGGCCCAAGCGGCCAGCCAAGGTTCGAGCGTCGGGCTCATGCCGACGATCAAACTGGCCCTGCGAAGCTCGCGAGCGTGGCGCGGGCTGATTTGAAAACCGTGCGTCTCGCTGTGAGACGGAACGATATTCTCTACGGCAAACCCTTCTGGTGCAATGACATGAATCCAGTCTTCGATGATCGTGAAACTCGATATCACCAAGGGTTTCGTCTGGCCGTAGGCCTGGCTGGCCGGGTTGATGAGCCCGATTAAGCAAAGAATGGCGAAGAGGCGGAGCACGCGCAGGGAAATTGACAGAGCCCCACCCTCAGGTGCAACAGTTTTGCATTTAACAAATGTTCCCAATCGACTGGTTTTTGCGTTTGCCTCCCTACTTCGCCGGAGGCAGATTCAGCCTCCCTATGCCCCAGGCCACCGCTGTTTTTGCCAGCCTAATGGCACTTTTCTTTTCTTTTGCCCCTCTGGCGGCTCAGGTCGCCAAGGCGGAGGCTGGAAAGAGCGCCGTCGTCGTCCGGTCCGTCCACTTCGATCCGACCAAGTTGGGCGGTCAGCAGAATCCCTGGATACGTACGCAGGTCGAGCTCCGGGCCAATTTCAATCCGGAGACCAAAGTCGCGGCCGAGCCTGATGCCGCCGGCAAGAAGCCGGCCAACAAGCTTTGGGTCGACAAGATCAAGGTCACCTTGACGCAGATCTTCAAGCCGATCGGCGCCACCGCCGCCGCCGATTTCGCCTATTACCGTTCGTCCGCGACCGTCCTGACGATGGAGGTCAACACGGACCGCTCCGTCTATTTCTACCTGCCCGGCGACGTCGTGAAGCGCGATCGTCTCAAGGCCCAGCCCGACTATTATTATGTGCAGGTCGAGGTCGGCGGCCAGGAGCTGCCTCTGTTCACGGAGGCCGGTCGTCCCGTGCCCGACATGCTGACCGCGGTGCATAAGATGTTCCACGACAAGAAGGCCTATGACGACGCCCGCTCGCTCGCGGATCGCGCCGTCGGCGCCAACAGCGGCCTGCTGCGCCCCCAGTACCTGGTGCCTTATTCCACTTACGACAATCTGCCGCAGGGTTCGCCTTCGCCGGAATTCATCCGCGAAGACGTCTCTTCGCGCTAACCCCCGCCGTCTCTCTCCGCCCGCATGAGCCAGAAAAAGGCCGTCATCGTCAACCTCGCCGCCTCGAGCGTCTCGTTCTCGCGGTTCTCGCTCGACGCCGGACGTCTCGTGCTCGAGGCCTGTTTCACCGAGGAGATCACCCCGGGACTCACCGCGGACGAGGAGTGGTTGAACGCCGCGCAGGAAGCGCTCGCCAATCTCGTCAGCCAGCACGACCTGAAGGGTCAGGTCACCGTCATCGCGCCCGCCTTCCTGCTTCTGCAGAAGCCGCTGAAGGTGCCGCAGGTCGAGAAAGACCGTCAGGCTCAGATCGTCGCCTTCGAGGCGCAGAACGCGATCCCTTATCCCCTCAACGAAGTCATCTGGGACAGCCAGCTCATGGCTTCCGACGGCGTCGAAGCCGAGGTCCTGCTCTTCGCCCTGCGCGCGGATGTCGCGGCGAGGATCGCCCGGCTCGTCACGGCCACGGGTCTGCGCCCGATGACCATCCAGGCGGCGCCGCTCCTGGACGGCCAGGCTTTCCAGCTCGCGGGCAACCCTGTCTCCGAGGAGGTCCTCATCGTCAACGTCGGCGCCCGCTCCACGACCCTCAGTTTCGTCGGCCCGGGCGGAGTGAGCATCCAGACCGCCGCGAACATGGGCGGCAATCTGCTCACCCAAGGTCTCTCCGACAACACCGGACAGTCCTTCGCCACTTCCGAGGCCATCAAGATCGGTCACTTCACCGGCGTCCTCCAGCTGGCCGAGTCAGACACGCAGGTCGCCTTGCTGCAGGCGAATTCCCAGGCCTTCATCCGCCGGCTCACCCAGGACATCAACCGCCGCCTCATCAATGTCCGTCGCGGCGCCAACCCCCGTCAGCCGACGCGCATCCTGCTCACCGGCCGCGCTTCGCAGGTCCCCGGCCTGGTCGAACAGCTCGGCGAGACCCTCCGGCTCCCGGTCGAGGCCTTCGACCCGACGACCCTCCTCGCCGCGGGCCCGGAACTTTCCGCCGAAACCCTGCAGCGGGCCCGGTTCCAGCTCACGGAAGTGATCGGCGAGGCCGCCCGTCTCGTCCTGCCCCAGCTCAGCGGGGTCAATCTCATCCCGCGCGACATCGCCGCCCAGCAGGCCTTCGACGCCCGCAAGCCGGGCTTGCTCGTCGCCGCCGCGCTCGCCGCCGTCGCTCCGCTGCTGGTCTGGCTGGCCTTGAAAGACACGGAGTCCTGGAACAGCGACCAGGTGAAGGTCGCCGCCGCCAGCCAGAACGAGCTCTCCGCCCGCCGGGCCGCGATGCTCCAATCGCGCAACAAGGCCTTGGAGCTCTCCCGCAAGTCGAAGGAGCTCGAATCGGTCGTCCTGAACCGCTCCAACTGGCCCGCGTTCCTCGGCGACCTGCAGGCGCGCGTCGGTGAATGCAAGAACACCTGGATCGAAGACCTGCACGTCAAGTATGAGACGACGCCCGCGCCCGCCCCCGAGGCCGGCCAGCCGCCGGCGGCGCCTGTCGTGGTGACGAAGGTCGTCATCTCCGTGCGCTTCCTCTTCGCCGACGCTCCCTTCGAATCGAAGCAGTATCGTTCCGCTTCCGAAAAAGCCTACCTCGAGGCCTTGCTCAAGGCCGTCCGCAAATCTCCTTACGTGGCGGCCGTGCCGGAGAGCGAGATCAGCGTGACCGATCAGACGATCCGGGTCACCGAGAAGACGGAGATCCGCATGACGCCCAAGGCGACGATCACTCTGGTCATCCACAAGGACAAGGTCCTCTAAGCCATGGAAAATTTTAAGAAAAACCTCAGCTTCAACCTCCTGCTCGTCGCGTTGATCCTGTGCTTCTGCGCCGGTCTCGGCCTGGCCGCGCAGGCCTACTTGAACGGCGTCGCGAGCGCCGAGGCGCTCAAGCGCGGCGGCAACGTCCAGGCGGAGCTCCTCCGCGGACACGCCTTCGGCCCTGATCAGGAGCGCGTCGCCCTGACCGAGGAGAACGTCAAGAAAGCCGAAGCCGACGTCGCCGAGCTCGTCGCCCATCAGGAGCTCCTGCGGGCCGCCATCGCGGGCAACCCGGACATGATGTTCAAGGGCCGCCCCTCCGCCAACTCCGCCGAGCTGAGCGCGCAGCTGCGCGAGTCGGTGGACGGCTGGCGGAAGCTCGCCGCGGACAACGGCATCAAGCTCTCCGCCACCGACCCGACCTCGTTCGGCTTCCACCGCTACATCCACAACCAAGGCACGTCGCCGAAGCGCGACTTCCAGAAGGTCGATCAGCAGCGCCAGATCATCGATTTCCTGGTCCGCCAGCTCGTCGAGTCCCGCCCCGCCGGCGCTCCGCTCATGATCGACTCGCTCGACCGGGAAGCCGTCGAGACCTTCGTCGTCATCCCCGAGGGCAAGCCGGGCGCCGGCACCTTCGGTCCGGATCCGGAAGCCCCGCGCAACGAGAACGACGAGTTCCTCCCCACCCGCACCTTCGCCCGCCAAGGCCAGGTCGAGGCTCTTTCCTTCCGCATCCGTTTCATCGCGCACACCCCGACGCTGCGGACCTTCGTCAATCGCATCCGCAACTCCGGGCGCCCGCTCGTCATCACCGCCGTCCAGGTGACGCCGACCAGCAAGGATATCGAGAAGCTGCTCGAAGGCCCCGTGGTCGCGGCCGCCGGCAACGGCGCGGCGGCTCCGGCTGGTCCGCCCCCGGCCTTCTTCGCCGAAGAAGCTCCGGCCGCCGGCGCGTCCAAGGAGGACAAGCGAGTCCCCGTCGTCCAGCGCAAGCTCTCCGCCTTCACCGTCCAGGTGGACTACCTCTCCGTCGTCGACGAGAAGCCCGCGGCCAACGCCGAAGGCGAGAACCCGAAATAATCCCAGGCCATGACATCCCGCAAGGACATCGTCCTCATCGCCCTCGGCGGCCTGCTCTCCGCGGCCGGCTTGGTCTTCTATTTCAACCCTACGGCCGTCCTCCCCGTCATGCCGGTCGTGCCCGACGCCGAGAATCGGGACGCCGTCATCCGGAAGCGATGGATCGTCGCCCCCTCCGGAGCGGCCTACCCCGGCACCCCTCGGGCTTCGTTGGAGGACAACGTCAAGGATTGGCTGAGCCCTCAGGAGGACGAGGATAACTGGGACTACGACCTGTTCACCTCGATCGACGTCGTCTGGGATCCGGCGATCAAGGAATACGTCCCCCGTAGCCGCAAACCCGACGAGCTGCCGCCCTTCGGTATCACCCTCGTTTCCGTCGGCCACCCCGTCTACCCTTACATCCTGAGCCATACGACCATGGGGCCGGGTCGCAAGGAAGAGGACCGCCTCATCTCCCTCAAGAACGTCAAGACGAAGAAGTACCTCGACGACTGTAAGCTCAACACGCCGATCCCCGGGGTCCCGAACCTCCTCTTGAAGTCGTACAAGGTCGTCCGCGGCAAGGACGCGGACGGGATCCCCTTCGTGCGCAATGTCCTGACCGTCGCCGACCCTCAGTTCGGCGTCGTCGAAATCGACGACGAGAAGCCGCTCGAGTTCAAGGACCGCATCGAGATCGTGCTGGGGTCCGCCACCGATCCGGCCTGGCGTCTCACCCTCGTGGCGGGCAACAAGCCGGGGGTCGCTCCCACCTTCAAGGCCGGAGGGGATAGGTTCACCTACAACGGGGCGACTTACGTGGTCAAAGGCATTGACTTGGCGGCCAAGAGCGTGAGTTTTGATAAGACTTTCGCGCTCAACCCCAAGAAGCCTAAGAAACTCGCCTCTGACCCGAAGACCTTGGTCGTGCCCGCTCCGGCCGCCCCCGTCCCTAAGTCCAAGCCAGGTTCGCCCGCCGCGCCGAAGAAAACCCCTTAACCTATTTCAAAGCCCCCACTCATGAAAGATCTCCAACGTAAGCAGCTTGCCTGGGCCGCCTTGGTCCTCGCTCTCGCCGCCGGCACGCTTGTCGCCCAAGACGGTGACGCGTCCGCCCGACGGCCGATGTTGCTCATCGAAGCCCTGAAAGCCCGCGACGAAGGCAACCTCCTCGCCGCGAAAGAAAAGTACGAGGCGCTTCTTGCCATCGACGCCAAGGATCCCGGCGCCGTCGAAGGCCTCGCTTCGGTCACATCCGCCCTCGAGGAGGCTGCCGCCGCCAAGAAGGCCGCGGAAGCCGCCGCCGCCAAGGCGGCCGCTCCTGACCCGGCTCCCGCGGTCACCCCGCCCGCCCCGGTCAGCGCCCTCGCCGAAGTCGCCGCCTCCCACCAGAGCCGCTTCGAAGAAGTCTCTCGCGCCATCCAGGCCGCCCGGAATTCCCTCGATGCCGGCGACTTCAAGCGCGCTGCGGAGATCATCGAAGGCGCCAGCGGCGCCCTCGCTTCGATCCCTTCGGCGGCCGCCCAGAAGCTCCGCGATGAACTCGCGCTCGTGAAGCAGGACCTGATCATCCGTCGCGACGTCGGCGGCTCGGGAGTGGCCCAGGAAGAAGTCCGCCGCCTCGCCCAGGCCAACGCGGCCAAGCTCGGCAAGCAGACGGCCGCCGTCGCCGACGCCGAGAGCCAGATCCGCCGGGGGACCGCCGAATCCATCGACGCCGCCCTCACCGACCTTGACACCATCGAGCGTTCGCTCGGCGACGACTCGATCACCAACAAGGACCTCAAGGTCCGCATCAAGAACGCCAAGGGAGCGGGTCTCGCCCGCCGGACCCTGATCGCCATCGAGGCCCGCGAGATGTCCAAGGCCGCCTCGCTCGTCGCCCAGTACGCCGCGTTGAAAGGCAAGGATGACCCGACCGTCGCGCGCCTGCAGAAAGAACTGACTTCCCGCGCCAAGAATCCGACCTATCGCAACATCGACGAGCTCTCGCCGGGCCTCCGCGCCAAGGACGAGAAGGTCAACGAACTGCTGGTGAAGGGCCGGGCTCGTTACCTCTACGGCGACTACCAAGGCGCCATCGAGGCTTACCGCGAAGTCCTGCAGTATCAGCCCAACAACTCCGAGTCCAAGGCCTACCAGGTGCGCATCCGCCAGATCCTCTCCGACAACTCCGGCCAGTGGAACCGCGAGGTCACCAAGACCAAGCTTCTCGAGCTCCTCGATGAGACTTGGAAGCTCCCGGAAGTCTTCAATCGCGAGAATCTCAAGGTCGACGCCGGCAGCGGCAACGATCCGGTCATCGAGAAGATGAAGTCCATCCGACTGCCGGACGGCTACATCGCCCGCGACCAGCCGCTGGACCGTGCCCTGACCCTCCTGGCCACCGCCGCCCAGACCTACGACAAGGACCAGAAGGGCGTGAACATCGTCCCGCTGGATCTCGCCAACGAGAACCCCACCGTCAACCTGCAGCTGGGCAGCGGCATCACCGTCTACCAGTGTCTTGACTACATCTGCAAGCGCGTCGGCTACAGCTTCACCGTCAGCTCCGGCGGCGTCGTCGAAGTCCGCAAGGAAGCCGGTGACAGCCTCCTCGAGACCGAGTTCTTCGAACTCACCCAGGCCGCCGTCGTCAAGATGACCGGCCAGGGCCTCACCACCACCGCCCCGGGCACCACGGGCGGCGCCAACCCCTTCGGCGGAGCCGCCGTGGGCGCGGTCGATGCCAGCAGCGGCAACCCTCAGGAAAACGCCATCCGCAGCTTCCTGACGCGTTCCGGCGTGCCTTTCGAGGCCCCCGCCACGCTCTCCTTCGACGGCACCCGCCTCATCGTCAGCCAGAGCCGCAAGAACCTCGACCGGGTGAAGAACATCATCCGTCGTTACTCCGACATCAAGCAGGTCCACATCGAGGCCAAGTTCATCGAAGTCGAGCAGAAGGTGCTCAATGAGCTCGGCTTCAACTGGAACATGTCGCCCCAGCTCATCCCGGGTTCGACGCTCCCGGCTCCCTTCAATCAGGTCGACCCGACCGCGACGGCCAGCGCCCAGACCAACCTGCGCTCGATCAACAGGGTCTTCGCCCAGAACAACCAAGCGGTCCGGCAGTTGGTGATCAGCACCGGTGGCGGCGCGGCCCCTGAGATCTTCAATCAGGGCGCCCCGGTCATCCCGGGCGACGTCAATCTCGGAACCACCAATAACACGTACTCCGGACGCGTCAGCATCATCGGCTCGCAGGCCCTCAACGTGGCCATCCGCGCCATCGAGGAAAAGGCCGGCAGCGACCTCATGTCCAGCCCGAGCCTCACCGTGCTCGACGGCAAGACGGCCGTGATCAGCGTCGCCCAGCTCCTGCGCTATCCGCAGGCCTACGGCGACATCCAGTCCAATGTCGGCCAGGCCG
>JBDKKH010000126.1:0-6171 GCA_039796215.1 Verrucomicrobiota bacterium | reverse complement strand
TCTTCGTGGTCTCGTTCGTCGCCGCGTGGATCCACCTCTTCTCCGTCGGCTACATGCGGGAAGACGCGGCCCGCGGCCGTTTCTTCGCCGGCCTCTCGATCTTCATGTTCTCCATCCTGGGCATCGTCGTCGCCGACAACCTGCTCATGACGTTCATCTTCTGGGAGCTCGTGGGCTTCAGCTCTTACATGCTGATCGCGCACTACTTCGACAAGGATTTCGCCGCCGCCGCGTCGAAGAAGGCCTTCATCGTCAACCGCGTCGGCGACCTCGGCTTCATCCTCGGGATCGCGCTCTGCCTCTCGCTCTACGGCACGCTCGACTTCGTCGCGCTGCAGCAGCACGCCGTGGCCGCCAAGACCATCCCCTTCGCCGTCGGCGCCCTGCTCATGTGCGGCTTCCTCGGCAAGTCGGCCCAGTTCCCGCTGCATGTCTGGCTCACGGACGCCATGGCCGGCCCCACGCCGGTCTCGGCGCTCATCCACGCCGCCACGATGGTGGCGGCCGGCGTCTACTTCATGGCGCGCGTGAGCTTCCTGCTCGCCCCTGAGGTCCTCCAGCTCATCGCGGTCTCCGGCGCCGGCATGGCCGCGCTGGCCGGCCTGTGCGCGCTCGCGCAGACCGACATCAAGAAATCCCTCGCCTACTCCACGCTCGCGCACCTCGGCATCATGGGCTGCGCGCTGGGCCTCGGCCATCCCGAGCTCGCGCTCCTGCACATGGCCATGCACGCGTTCTTCAAGGCCACGTTGTTCCTGGGAGCCGGCTCCGTCATCCACGGCTGCCACCACGAGCAGGACATGCTCAAGATGGGCGGCCTGCTGAGGAAGATGCCGGTCACCGCCGCGACCTTCATCGCCGCCACGCTGTCGAACTGCGCCGTGCCCTTCCTCGCCGGCTGGTATTCCAAGGACGCCATCATCGAGGCCGCCTACCACGACGGCCATCTCGCGATCTTCGCCTTCCTCTCGCTCGCCGCGCTGGCCACCTGCCTGTACAGCGGACGCATGATCCGCCTCGTCTTCCTCGGCGAAGCCAACTCCGAAGCCGCCGCCCACGCGCATGAGTCGCCTTGGACCATGACCCTGCCGCTCGTCGTGCTCGGCCTGGTCTACTCCGTCGCCGGCGGCTTGTTCGCCGGAGCGCTGCTCCCGGCGGGCTCGCTGCAGCCGGTCAAGGCGGCGCTCGACG
Source organism: Verrucomicrobiota bacterium (assembly GCA_039796215.1). Taxonomy (GTDB): domain Bacteria; phylum Verrucomicrobiota; class Verrucomicrobiia; order Opitutales; family UBA953; genus UBA953. The sequence goes on along the minus strand of JBDKKH010000126.1, from coordinate 4,980 downwards.
CCGTCGCGTTCCACTTCACCGCCCCCTCCACGATCGTCGGCCTGCTCTCGCTCGTCCTCGGCTTCTTCGGCGCGCTGAAGTTCTACGGCGGCGTCCGGGGCGACGACGCCCTGCGCGTCGTGTCCCCGCGGACCTACCATCTCCTGGAACACCGCTGGATGGACGGCGCGTACCGCTGGTACGTCGACGCCGTGCAGCGTCGCCTCGCCGAGTTCATCGCCTTCCTCGACCTCCTGCTGATCAACGGCGTCGCCGTGCGCTGGCTCGGCGGCGGCGTGCCGGCCGTCCTCGGCTTCCTTACCGGCCAGTCCTTCCACCGCGGCCAGACGCGCGCCTACGCGCTCTGGATCGTCCTCGGCACCCTCGGCCTGGCCTGGTTCCTCATCGCCCGCTAACCCATGGACCTCGCCCCCGCCACGCTCCTCGCGCTCACCGTCACGGCCCCGATCATCGTCGGCCTGATCCTGCTCGCCGGACGCCACCTCCCCCGTAGTTTCGCCTCGGGCTTCGCGTTCGGAGGCTTCGCCTTGCCGGCCGTGCTCGGCCCCTGGCTCCTCGTCCTCTGGTGCCGGGAAAGCACGACCGCGGCCCAGTTCCAGTCCGCGGGCTTCTGGGGCTTCGGCTTCGCGCTGAACGGACTCTCCGCGCCGCTCCTCGCCATGACCGCCCTCGTCGGCTTCGCCGCCGGCGTCAAGGCGCTCGACCAGGAAGTCGAGGCCCGCAACACCTACCTCGGGCTGATCCTCTTCATGTTCGGCGGCACGCTGGGCGTGTTCGGCACCAACCATGTCGTCGGCAGCTACTTCTTCCACGAGTTCGCGCTCATCCCCACCTTCATCCTGACGCTCTTCTGGGGCGGCGAAGGCCGTCGTCCGGCCGCGATGCAGATGGCCATCTACCTGACCGCCGGCGCGATGGCCGCGCTGGCCGGCATCCTCGTCGCCGTCGACGCCGCGGGCGTCGACTACGGTTCCGCCACCTTCGTGAACGTCGCCCAGGGCCTGCAGAACGCCGCGGCCGTCCCGGCCGCCACGGGCGCGCTCGTGCTCTTCGGTTTCGGCACGCTGGCCTCGCTCTTCCCGTTCCATTCCTGGGCGGCGCCCGGTTATTCCGCCGCCCCGACCCCGGTCGCCATGCTGCACGCCGGCGCCCTCAAGAAGTTCGGCCTCTACGGCATCATCCTGATCGGGCTCAGCAGCCTGGACATCACCGGCGGCTCGCTCGGCGCGTGGTTCCTGTGGTTCGCCGTGGCGAACGTCGTGATCGTCGGCCTGATCTGCCTCGCGCAGCGGGACCTCAAGCAGCTGCTCTCCTGGAGCTCCGTGGCGCACATGGGCCCGGTCTTCCTCGGCATCTGGGTCTGCGGCGTCTCCGGCCAGGCGGACGGCCTCGACGCCGCCGCGTTCCTGATGGTCGCGCACGGGCTTTCCTGCGCGGCGCTCTTCCTGCTCGCCAACGCCGTGCGCACGCGGGCGGGCAGCTACCGGCTCGACGAACTCGGCGGCCTCGCCACGCGCGCCCCGGTCCTGGCCGCGTTCTTCGTCGCCGCCACCATGGCTTCGATCGGCCTGCCGGGCTTCGGCAACTTCTGGGGCGAGATCGGCGTCTTCCTCGCCCTCCGCGCCCAGCCTTTGTGGCTGCAGGCCCTCATCGCCTCGACGGTCGTCATTTCCGCCGTCTACGCCCTGCGCGCGACGGCCTGCACGTTCTTCGGCCCCGCTTCGGAGGCGCTTGAGCGACGCTTCGCCTCGGCTCCCTTCGGCGACCTCGGCTGGACCGAACGCTTCGCCGCCGGCGTGCTCCTCCTCGCCTCCCTGGCCATCGGCTTCGCGCCTTCGTTGGTCACGAAGTCGGTCAATCCCGTCGCCGCCGGCATCACCACCTTCTCCCAGCAGAAAGCCAAAGCGGTGAAACCGGCCGCCGCCAAACCCGCCGCCGCCGCAGTCCCCGCCCAACGCTGATTCCTTTCGTCTGATGAACCCTTTCCTCGCTGACATCGACCTCGCCTTCAAGGCCCTCGCTCCCCGCGCGGCCGACTGGTCGACCATCCTGCCGGAGCTCGCCGTCGCCGGCCTCGCCCTGCTCTGCCTGTTGCAGGCCATGTTCCTGCCCAAGTCGCTCCGCGCCTTGATCCCGGGCACCGCCCGCGCCGGCCTGATCCTCGTGACCGTCATGGCGCTCTGCGTCGGACCCTGGTCGCTCTCGCCGGAGGTCAGCTCGTTCTCCGGCCTCCTGCGCCAGAACCTCCCGACCGCGGGCGTACGCGCCGTGTTCCTGCTGTCCGCGCTGCTCACCAGCCTCCTGGCCGGACGCTTCCTGCGCGAGCGCGACGTCGCCGTGGCGGACTACCACCACGTCCTCCTGGTCGTGACGGCCGCGTTCATGGTCCTCGCGCAGTCGAATCACTTCGTCACGTTCTTCCTCAGCCTCGAGACGGCGGCCGTCGGCCTGTACGTCCTCGTCGGCTACCTCCGCCGCAGCGAAGCCTCCCTGGAAGCCGGCGTGAAGTACCTCGTCGCGGGCGGACTGAGCTCCGCGCTTCTCCTGATGGGCATCGTGCTCGTCTACGGCGCGCTGGGCGCGGTCCCGGGCGTCACGGACTCCCTCGAATTCACCCAGATCGGGCAGGCGCTGACCGCGCAGGCCGCCGCGGGCGCCGTCTCGCCGCTCACCTTGGCCGGCGTCGCGCTCATCCTCGGCGGGGTCGCGTTCAAGCTGGGCGCCTTCCCCTTCCACGCCTGGATCCCCGACGTCTACCAAGGCGCCCCGACGCCCACCACGGCCTTCCTCGGCACCGCCTCCAAGGCCGCGGGAGCCTTCACGCTCGTCCTGCTCGCGACGGGGCCCTTCGCGCCGCTGGCGCCGAAGCTGGCGCCCCTGCTGGCCGTCGCGGCGGTGCTGACGCTGCTCGCCGGCAACCTCGGCGCGCTCGCCTCGACCGACGTCAAGCGCACCCTGGCGCTCTCGGGCGTCTCGCACGCCGGCTTCATCCTCGCGGCCGTGACCGTCGCCTTGGTCGCCCCCGGCGCCAACGCCTTCGGCTATGATGCCGAGCAGGTCGTCGTCATCTACCTCCTGGCCTACCTCGTCGGCACCTTCCTGACGGCCCAGGCGCTGGTCGCCCTGCCGGCGCTCGAGGACCATCGCCGTCCGCAGCTCGCGCTGCGCGGCCTGCTGCGACGCTCCCCGCTGCTCGCCGGCGCGTTCGGCTTCGGCATCGGCTCGCTCGCCGGCATCCCGCCCTCCGTCGGCTTCATCGCCAAGCTGCTCGTGCTCGTGCTGCTCGTCGCCGCCAAGCTCTGGTGGATCCTCGGCGCGGCCCTGGTCGGCGTCGCCATCAGCATCCATTACTACTTCTCGCTGCTCCGCGAAGCGGTGTCGCGCCCGACGGAAGACGAGACCGAATTCGCGCCGCTGGAGGTGTCCTTCGGCGCCCGTTTCCTGATCGGCGTCCTGATGGCGGCCTCCGTCCTCGGCGGCCTCTTCATCCTCTTCGTCGATTAAAGCCCCTTCCCGCGCCCGCGCGGGTGGTGGCGGCGATGGGCGTCGGAGAGCGCCGTGCGGTCGACGGAGGTGTAGATCTGGGTCGTCGCGATGTCGGCGTGGCCGAGCATCTCCTGGATCGAGCGCAGGTCCGCGCCCCCTTCGAGCAGATGGGTCGCGAACGCATGGCGCAGGAGGTGGGGTTTGACGGGGATGGCGACGCCGGCCCGACGGGCGGCCTGCTTCACGCCCAGCCAGAAAGTCTTGCGGGAGATGGCCACCCCGCGGGCGCTGAGGAAGAGCGCGCTGCCCGTCTTCGGGCGGGTGAGCTTCGGGCGGCCCGCGCGGAGGTAGGCCTGGAGCGCGACGAGCGCCGTCTCGCCGACGGGGACGATGCGGTCCTTGGAGCCCTTGCCCGTCACGCGGACGAGGCCGGACTCCGCGTCGACGGCCTGGATCTCCAGCGAGCAGAGCTCCGAGATGCGCAGGCCCGAGCCGTACATCAGCTCGAGCATCGCGCGGTCGCGCAGGCCCTGCGGGGTCGACGTATCGGGAGCCGAGACGACCAACGCGGCCTCGGCGGCGCTGATCATCCCGGGCAGCCTGCGGCGGAGTTTGGGCCCGCGGGCCAGCTCGGTGAAATCGTCGCGGCGGAGGCCGAGGCGGACGAGGTGGCCCGAGAAGGAGCGGACCGCGGAAAGCCGGCGAGCCAGGGAAGACGCCGCGTGGCCCTTCCGGTCGAGCACCCGCGTCCAGGAATCGACGTCCGCCAGCGTGACCTCGGTCCAGTTCGTCCGCCCCGCGCGGGCGCAGTGGGCGACGAAGCGGGCCAGGTCGGCTTCATAAGCCTCGACCGTGAGCTTGGCCGCGCCGCGTTCCAGCGACAGGTGGGCCAGATAGGCGTCGACCGGCTCCCGGAGTTCGGGCGGCGCCGGTTCGCGGCGGGCTCGGGGCGGATTGGGCATGCGTCATCAGTATTGCCCCGACCCGCCGGGAGTCCATAAGGATTGGCATGTCCAGCCAGCGTGAGCGCGCGATGAAGCCGACCGACCTCCGGGGAATCCTCCGGTATGTCCCGATGTTCCGCGACCACGTGTTCGTCATCGCGGTCGACGGCTCGATCGTCTCGCACGAGAATTTCGCCAACATCGTCACCGACATCGCCGTCCTGCGCAGCCTCGCCATCAAGGTCGTGCTCGTGCACGGCATCGGCCAGCAGCTCGTGGGCCTGGCCGGCGAGCACAACATCGCGCTGTCCGACATCCAGGGCGAAGGCCCGACGGACGCAGCCACGATGTCGCTGGCGCGCGAGGCCTCGGCCCTCGTCTCGCAGTCGGTCCTCGAGAACCTCTCGCAGGCGGGCCTGCGCTGCGCGATCACCAACGCCGTCCGCTCCACCAAGATCGGCCGGCTCAAGGGCGTGGACCATCTCTACACCGGCAAGGTCGAGAAGGTCGACGCCGCCATCCTGAAGTCCATGCTCTCGCAGGACATCCT
>JBDKKH010000125.1:0-9027 GCA_039796215.1 Verrucomicrobiota bacterium | reverse complement strand
GCCTACCTCGCGCCCCGGTCGCACCGACAGGCGGAGCGTGGTGGCCGAGGGCTCCTGGCCTTCTTTGAACGTCTCCATCCGGAAGGTCGCCCAGGTCCCGGGCGGCGGGAGCTTCTCGGCGAAAACCTGCCACTGCGCGAAGCCCGGCAGGGTGGTCGCCGCAAGGATGAGGAGCACGGCGAGGCATCGCATGGCTGATTAGTAGGTATTTGCGGGGCTTTTGGCGAGTGCCGACCTGCTTCGGCTTCCTTTGCCTTTGACTCCCCGTGCCGACGCCCTAGGTTTCTGGACTTCGTCATGGAATCACTGGCCCAGTCCTCGACCTCCCTCCGCTCGGCGGTCGGTCGCGCCATCATTCCGGCGATCATTACCATCATCGGGCTCTGAGCCCGCTGAACGGAACGCCCGACGGGCGCCTCCCCGTTCCGCGGCCCCCGGAACGGCCCACTCCCTTTACATCCCTTTCCCACCCACACGACCATGGCACGCTCCATCGAAATCTATGACACCACCCTCCGCGACGGCTCGCAGGGGCAGGGCATTCATTTCTCCGTCGATGACAAGCTGCGCATCGCCGCCGAGCTCGAGCGATTCGGCATGGCCTACATCGAGGGCGGCTGGCCGGGATCCAATCCCCGCGACGTCGAGTTCTTCGCCCGGGCCCGCAAGCTGAAGTTCAAGCACGCCAAATTGGCGGCCTTCGGGTCGACCCGCCGCAAGGGCATCCGCGCCGCCGACGACGCCCAGGTACGCGGCCTGCTCGAGGTCGAGACCCCGGTGGTCACGATCTACGGCAAGACCTCCGCCCTCCACGTCCGCGAAGTGCTGCGCTGTTCGCCCGAGGAGAACCTCGAGATGATCCGTGACACCGTCGCTTTCCTGAAGTCCCACCGTCGCGAGGTCGTCTATGACTGCGAACACGCGATCGACGGCTGGAAGGAAGATCCGGCCTACGCCATCGCCTCCATGCTCGCCGCCGCCGAAGGCGGCGCCGACCGCGTGGTGCTCTGTGATACCAACGGCGGCTCGCTGCCCGCGGAGGTCGCCGCGGCCACCCGGGCGGCCCTGGCCGCCCTCAAGAAGACCGCCGTGGGCATCCACACCCACGACGACGCCGGCCTCGGTCTCGCCAACGCCCTCGCCTCGCTCGAGGCCGGCGCTTCGCACGTCCAGGGCACCGTCAACGGCATCGGCGAGCGCACCGGCAACTGCGACCTCACCGCCGTCATCCCCTGCGCCCAGCTCAAGTTCGGCTGGAAGTGCGTCTCCGCGACTTCGCTGAAGGGCCTCGCCGGCCTTTCCCGCTTCGTCGACGGCGTCGCCAACCTCGCCCCCGATCCGCGTCGTCCTTGGGTCGGCACCGCGGCCTTCGCCCATAAGGGCGGCACGCACGTCGACGCCGTCCGCAAGTTCTCCGCGGCCTATGAGCACGTCGACCCGACCGTCGTCGGCAACGAGCGCACCGTCCTCGTGAGCGACCAGTCCGGCCGGAGCAACATCGTCCTCAAGGCGAAGGCGCTCGGCATCGACCTCGACCGCGATTCGCCCGCCACCGCGACCGCGCTCGACGAACTGAAGAAGCTCGAGCATGGCGGCTGGAGTTTCGAGGACGCCGAAGCCTCGCTCGCGCTCCTGCTCCGCCGTCATATCGGCAAGAGCAAGGCCGCGCCGTTCGAGGTCGCCTCTTATCACGTCACGGCCCGCGGGGCCAAGGGCTCGGCTTATTGCGAAGCCGTCGTGCGCGTCACCATCGCCGGCAAGGAGGCCCTCACGGTCGCCGAAGGCGACGGACCGGTGCACGCCCTCGACCAGGCCCTGCGCGCCGCGCTCGTGAAGTCCTTCCCGAAACTCGCCAAGGTCAGCCTCGTGGACTACAAGGTCCGCATCCTCGGCGGCGCCGACGGCACCGCGGCGAAGACCCGCGTGGTCATCCGCTCCTCCGACGGCAAGGCCTCCTGGGGCACGGTCGGCGTCAGCGAGAACCTGGTCGAGGCCTCGTTGCAGGCCATCGTCGACGGCTACGCCCACGCGCTGGCCTGAGCGTCGGGCTGACGCGTTGACTGCCTGCGAGGGCGGGGGTAGGAAGTTTCTACCCCTGCCCTTCATGCGTCCGCTCCTCCTGCTTCTCGCGGCGAGTTCCGCCTTCGCCGCAGACCTTTCCGGGCCGGCCATCCGCGAGATGACCAAGGCCGGCGGGAAAGTCGCCGTCGCGGAGATCCCCGCGCTGGCGAACGAGGCCTGCCTCGCTCAGTCCTCGGCCCGGCTGGTCTTTCGTCTGAGCGACATCCCTTTCCTCGGAGAAGCCCGGGATGAGAAGCTCGACCTTTATTTCCCGCCCGGCTCCGCTCGCGCCGATCGTCCTGCGGTGGTCTTCATCCATGGCGGCGGCTTCACCGGTGGCGACAAGGCGGAGCACCGCTCCGCCAGCATCAGCGCCGATCTCTGCCGCGCGGGCTACGTCGTCGTCAGCTGCAACTACGTGCTGGGGCCGAAGGACAAGCCGGGCGTCTGGCCGCGCAACATCGCCGACTGCCGCGATGCCGTCCGCTGGGTGCGCGCGCATGCGAAGGAGCTCGGGGTGGATCCGGATAAGATCGCCGTCGCCGGCGGTTCGGCCGGCGGTTACCTCGCGCTCATGGTCGGGCTTTCGGACGACAAGACCGGTCCGGGCGGCGATCCGGCCGCGCAGGTTTCCGCGAAGGTCTCCGCCGTGATCGATTTCTACGGCGTCGTGAACTTCTCCAGGCACGGCAAGGGGGACGTCCCGGGCGTGTCCGCCGCAGGACAGGGCGCCTACCTGCCTGAAAGACAGTGCGACCGCGCCGATCCGCCGGTGCTTATCCTGCATGGTACGGCCGACACCACGGTCGATATCGCGCAGTCCGATGCCATGGCCAAGGCCGTGCGCGCGGCCGAGGGTTATTACGAATATATCGTCGTCGAAGGCGCCCCGCACACGTTCGACCTCCATCCCAAGGGGGTGGCCTGGAAGCGCACGGGCTACTTCGCCGGCGCGGAGGTTTCCGGTTCCTCCGATAAGCCCGACGTCGCCGCGGCGACCTTGGATTTCCTCGGGCGGACGATCGGGAAGTAAGGCTTACTCCTTGAGTCGGGCCATCACCGTCGAGCCTTGCAGCTGGACGTCGAACCGGCCGGTGTCCTCGAGCATGCGATAGAACTTCGCATAGCGCGGGGCGTTGGCCTCGAGGCCGGGGTGCTCCTGCAGGAGGAATTTCTTGATCACCTCGACCTTGAGCCATTCGCCGGCCGGCGCGAGGCCGGTGGCGACGTCGACGAGCGCTTCGATGATGTCGGCGCGCGCGAGCAGCTGCGCCCGGCGCTGGTCGGACTCCGCCTTGCCTTGGGCCTGCTGGGCGGGCGTGAGGTCGGGCCGGTCGCGGTAATCCTGGCCGGAGCTGTCGGCCTTCGCTCGCGGTTCGCGGGCCTGACGTGGTTCGCGCGGAGCGCGCTCCGGACGGGGTTCGCGGGCCGGACGGGGGGCGCGCGGCGCGTCGGCGAAGCGGAGGTCCGGCAACATCTGCTCGAACTGGTCGAGCAGCGGACCCACGAGCTTGTTCGTCTTCGGGGTCAGCGCGCGGAGCGCCTGGGCCAGCAGCGCGAGGGCCTTGCGCGGGTCGGACTTCGCGTCTTGCTCCGCGTCCATCCGCGCCCGCAGTTCGGACAGGTTCAGGTAATGGTGGGCCGTGGAGCGGAGGGCCTTGTGGGTGCGTTCGCCCATCACGATGATGCGGACGCCCAGGCGTTTGGCGTCCTCGACCACGGGGGTGAAGTCGCTGTCGTTGGTGACGAAGATCAGGGTCGTCGGCGGAGTGGGGCCGGCCATCAGCTTCACCGCGTCGATCGTCAGACGCATGTCGGCCGCGTTCTTGCCGGGCGTGTAGCTGCGCTGGTCGACGAGCTCCAGCTCGACCCATTCCTGCGCCGCGGCGCGCCAGCCGCTCAGGCGGCCTTGGAAGTCGCCGTAGGCCTTGGCCGCGGCGATGGCGGTGTCGCCGATGAACCGACGGAGGGTGGGGAGGTGCTGGTGGGAGACGTTATCGGCGTCGATCAGCACGCCGATGCGCTGGTTCGGCTGGGCTTTGGCGGCTTCCGGCGTCGAGGTGGACGCGGCGTCCGCCTGGCGACGAACAGGCTTGGCTGAGCGACGGACGGAGGCTTTGACGGTCCGGCGGACGGAGGTCTTTTTGGTCTTGGGTCGGGTCACGTTAGAGTCTCCGCTCATCCCTGCGGTCTCCGGGGTCGCTATACAACGCGAATCCGCCGGGTTCGAGTTTCCGGCCGCGCGAATTATATTCTTGGAACCCGGCCTTTTAACCGATGTTAAAAAGGCATGTCCCTTTTGTGGTCCAGTCTTCTCGCCTGCGTTTCCGTCTGCTGTCTGGCGGGGGAGCCTATGTGGCATGCCAAATCCGGCCCATGGGGCGAGTTGGAGGTCCGTACCGTCTACTTGGAGCCCCCGGAGAGCCTGCTGGCTTCGGTGGCCAAGCCGAGCGCGACCACTCGCTGGACCTTCGAGCAGACGACCCCCGGCAAGGTGCGGGAGATCCTGACGGACGCCAAACTGCCGGAAGAGGTCATCGCCCGCCTGCTCGGTCCGGTGCGCATGACGACCAGCGGCAACAGCGTCGTGCTCCTGCCCGAGGTTTCGGACCTGGAGGCGATCTCCCAGGAATCCCGGAGCATCCTTTACCAAGAACTGGCCAGGTGCTCGGCCAATGAGTACCAGCGCGACCCCGTCTTCATCCTCGGCGGCGACGCCGAGGACTGGCTCCAAGGGGTCGCCATGACCTCGGCCCAGCAGGCGCTTTTCCGCCGCCTCCTCTGGAAGAGGGGCCGCGCCCTCGTGTTCAGCGATGTCCACGCCCTGCTTTCCTTGGCGCGTTCGGACGACGAGGTCCGCTCGGTCTTCCGGGCGATCACCCGCGTGCGCAGCCTGGTCGTGGAGCTCAGGCTGCCCGTGAAGACCGAGCTCAAGTCTTTCATCGATTATTGGTCCGCCGGTCAGGCCGAGGCGCCGCGACTCGCCTTCGTCCGCGCGGTCACGCAGCGGCGCGCGCCTCAGACGGTGGACATCACCCATTTCCTGCCGGCGATCTTCCGCCAGCGCGCCTATACTTTCCCCGAGGCGGAGCCCGGTCCGAACGGCCGCTTCCCGGACTGCCATTGGACTTCGTTGAACTTCTTCAACCTCACTCCTAACGACGTCTTTCTCGACACCGCCAAGGCGTCGGAGCATCTCACGAGGAAATATGAGGTCGTCGACGCCCCATATCGTTTCGGCGACGTCCTCTGCTTCATGGACGAGGGCGAAGGGCTTCACACCTGCGTGTTCATCGCGGATGACATCGTGCTCACCAAGAACGGCGACAGCGTCCTGGCCGCCTGGGCTCTGATGCAGGTGAAGGACGTCGACGCGATCTACAACCGGACGGCCGGCACCCGGCTCCAGGGGTATCGCCTCAGGCGTTGATCGGCGCGGCGCTGTCCCCGGCGGGAATCGAACCCACATCCTCGGTTTAGGAAACCAATGTTCTATCCGTTGAACTACGGGAACGCGCGTCCAATCTGCCCGTCCTGATCCCCCTGGGCAAGCCCGCATCCGCAGGCTGGCTTGACTCCCCTCGGCGAGGGGCAAGTGATGAGGCATGGATTTGCTCGCCTCCGTCCTAGCGGACGCCCCCTTGGTGATTCCCTACTGGGCCTGGGGAGCTTTCCTGGGTTTCGTCGGGCTGATGCTCGCGCTGGACCTCGGGGTGTTCAATAAGACCGACCATGCGCCGTCCTTCAAGGAGGCCGTCGGCTGGTGCGTCGTCTGGATCTCTCTCGCGGTCGCTTTCGGCTTCCTGCTTTCCGCCTGGCGCGGACCGGAAGACGCCCAGCTGTTCGCCGCCGGCTACGTGCTCGAGCTGGCCCTTTCCGTCGACAATATCTTCATCTTCATCCTGGTCTTCGCCCACTTCAAGATCCCGGACCATTTGCAGCACCGTGTGCTCTTCTGGGGCATCATCGGGGCGGTCGCCATGCGGGCGGGTTTCATCGTCGTCGGCGTCGCCGCGGTCGAGCGTTTCGCCATCCTCCTGCCCTTGTTCGGCGCCTTCCTGCTGTTCACCGGCATCAAGCTGGCCTTCGCCCGGGATGAGCACGAGGGCAAGGGGGTCGATGAGAACCTGTTCGTCCGAATGGCCCGCAAGGTCTTTCCGCTCACCCCCCGGCTGCACGGCAACAAGTTCTGGGTGCGCGAGGAAGGGGTCCGCCGTTTCACGCCCCTCTTCCTGGTCCTGCTGGTCATCGAGGGCACCGACCTCATCTTCGCCATCGATTCCATCCCGGCCGTCCTGGGCATCCTGCCTCCCCATCTGCCCATCGAGGAGAAGCGTTTCGTCGCTTTCACCTCCAATATCTTCGCGATCATGGGGCTGCGCTCGATGTATTTCGCGCTGGCCGGTTTCATGCGTTATTTCCGGTTCCTCAAGCCCGCGCTCGCCTTCATCCTCGTGTTCATCGGGATCAAGATGATCCTGCCGTGGGCGGCCGGAATCGGCCAGGCCGACGGTGTCGTCGCCTCGTGGGTGCCCGCCGCGCTGGTGAACGACGGCCACGTGCACCTGCCGACTTCAGTGTCCCTTGCCTTCATCGGTTTCACGCTGGCCATGGCGGTGGCCTTCTCCGTCGCCTTTCCCCAGAAGAAATAGCCTAGTTTGGTGTTTCCACCCGCGGTCGGTCACGCCACGCTGACGGCGTGTTCCGCGGTCGCTACCAGCCCTATCTTCCCTACCTGAAAGGGAGCCGTTCGCTCCTGGCGCTCTCCTTGTTCGCGGCCATCGTCTTCGCCGCCGCCAACGCTTTCGGGCTGCCTTTCCTGATGGGCAAGGTGCTGCCGGCCGTCTTCGGCGATGAGGCCGCCCGGGCGGCTCCCTTGCTTCATTGGCCGAATTGGATGGGCGGCGGCGCGTTGCTCGTCCTGCCCAAGGGGCACGAGCTCGCCTTCGCGATCGCCTTCCTGCCCGCGGTGATGCTCGTGCGGGGCCTCGGCGAGTTCTTTTCGACCTATCTCCTCAACCTTGCCGGGCTCCGCGTCATCGAAGCCGTCCGGCGCGACGTCTTCGCCCGGCTCCAGCAGCTCCACCTCGGCTTCTTCGGGAAGATCCCCGTCGGCGACCTGCTCGCCCGCCTGATCAACGACGCCAACGCCGTGCGCCTGGTGCTCGTCGATGTCTCCAATGACCTCATCGTCCAGCCCCTCACGCTGCTGTTCGCTTTCCTTTACGTGGTCTGGGTGTGCCTCTCGCACGACAACGGCTACTGGTTCCTGGCCTCGCTGCTGGTCGTGCCGGTAGCGGTGCTGATCGTCCGCGGCGTCGCGCGGCGCATCCAGGACCGTACCCGCCAAGGCCTCACTTCGGCTTCCGACCTGAACAGCATCGCCGTCGAGAACCTCCAGTCGGCCCGAGAGATCCGCGCTTACGGGCTGCAGGACCGGGAGTCCGCCCGCTTCGGCCTGGCCAGCCAGGAGGGCCTGCGCCTGCAGGGCAAGCTCGTGCGCTACGAGAAGGCGCTTTCGCCGCTGGTCGAGATGACGGCCGCCTTCGGTATCGCCGCGGCCATCGGCGTGGGCGCGGTCAATGGGTTCTCCCTCAGCGAACTGCTTTCGCTGATCGTCGCTTTCTACTTCGCTTACGGCCCGATCAAGCGTCTCGGCAACGTGAGCAGCCGGCTGAGCATGGCGCGACCGGCGCTCGAGCGGCTCGAGGAGATCCTGCGGGCCCGGGTCGAGGTCGCGGACGCCCCCGACGCCCGCCCGCTGGGGCGCGTGCGCGGCGAGCTCGCCTTGGCCGGCGTCACCTTCGCTTACGGTGCCGACCCCGTGCTCGTCGATGTGACGCTGACGGTGCCTGCGGGTCAGTCGGTCGCGCTCGTCGGGCCGAGCGGCGCGGGCAAGAGCACCTTCGTCAATCTCATCCCCCGGTTCTTCGATCCGCAGCAGGGCTCCATCCGGATCGACGGGTTCGACCTCCGTTCCGTCCGGCAGGCGGACCTGCGGGCCAACATCGCCTTGGTCTCCCAGGAACCGGTGCTCTTCAACGAATCGATCCTCGAGAACATCCGCCTCGGCCGGCCCGGCGCGACGGATGACGAGGTCCGCGAGGCCGCGCGGCTGGCGGGCGCCCTCGAATTCATCGAGGCCCAGCCCGAAGGCTTCCGGACCCGGGTGGGCGAGCGCGGCGGACGGCTTTCCGGCGGCCAGCGTCAGCGCGTGTCCATCGCCCGGGCCTTCCTCAAGGACGCGCCGGTCCTCATCCTCGACGAGGCGACCTCGGCCCTCGACACCGACACCGAGCGCAGCATCCAGCTTTCGCTGGCGCGGCTCATGAAGGGCCGGACGACGCTGATCGTCGCCCACCGCTTCAGCACGATCCGCGACGTCGACCGAGTCCTTGTCTTCGACGGCGGGCGGATCGTCGCGGACGGCCCGCGTGAGGCGGTCTACGCCTCTTCGGAGCTCTTCCGCAGGCTCTGGGACAACCAAGCCAAGAACCTCGTCTGAGATGAGGGTGTTGGTCGTCAAGTTCAGCGGACTGCGCGGCGCGTTGGCCGCCACGGCCGGACTGCGCACCCTCCGCGAGCGTCTGCCCGGGGTCCAGGTGACTTTCGTGACCTCGCCCGGCGCCGAGCCGGCGTTGGAAGGCTGTCCGGCGGTCGTCGAGACGCTCGGTTTCGACCCGCGCGACGGTTCGGCGCTCGCGTTGTTGTCCCGGCTGAGGCGCCGTCGTTACGACATCGCCATCGCCCTCGGCGGGCATCCGTTGGCGAATCGGCTCGTGGCCCTGAGCGGCGCGGACGTCCGCGCGTGCGGCGGACGCGCCTCGTTCCTGCTGCGTCCTTGGCTGCATCGCGAGGTCTTCGGCGCCGTGGTCGACCCGCATGAGGCCGCCCGTGACCACGAGGTGATGGCACGCGTCTTCGGATTCCATGCCGAGACCCCCGCCATGTGGTTCGCGCCCTCGC
>JBDKKH010000124.1:0-6750 GCA_039796215.1 Verrucomicrobiota bacterium | reverse complement strand
TTCGGCCTGGCCGAGATCGCCTCCGGCGTGCTCAACCTCTGCATGATCGTGGCGCTCGGGGTCTTCGGCGAGACCTTCGCCTCGAGCGACCTGCACAAGGCCGTCTGGCTGTGCCTAGGCGCGCTTCTGGGCGGCATGTTCCAGCTGCTGATCCCGCTGTGGGGACTGCGACAGGAGGGCTGGCGGCCCGATCTGTCGAATGTCGACCACTCTGCGTGGAAGACGCTCAGCCTGACCTTCCTGCCCGCGGCGCTGGGCGCCGGCGTCCAGCAGTTCAACGTCCTTATCTCCCGCTGCCTGGCTTACAACGTGAGCGATGCCGGCCTGATGTACTACTACATCGCCAACCGCATCGTCGAGCTGCCCATCGGCCTGTTCTCCGCCTCGATCGCCGTCGTCATCTTCCCCGCCTTGGCGAACGCCTTCGCCAGCCGCGACGTCCCGGCGCTGGCCCGTAACTACGGCAGGGGCATGCGGCTGGTCCTCGCCATCAATGTCGGCGCGGCCTTCGGCTTGGTGGCCTTGGCCGTCCCCATCGTCCAGCTGCTTTTCCAATACGGAAGATTCAACGCCGGCAACTGTCTCGCGACCAGCCATCTGCTCGTGTTGTTCGCCGTCGCCATGCCTTTCTACGCGATGATCTCGATCGTCACGCGCGCCCTCAATGTCGCGGGCCGGACCAAGGCCACCTTGGTGGCCGCCGTCCATGCCTTGCTCGTGAACGCCATCGGCTCGATCGTCGCGGTGTGGATGGGGTATGGCGTGGAAGGTCTCGCCGTGGCGAACGCCTTCTCCACCGTCTGGCAGTACCTCGTCCTCCGCCATTACCTCAAGAAACACGCCCCCGAGTTCCTGGCGGAAAGCCTGCTCAAGCCCGCGTTACAGGTCCTGGTCGGCTCGGTGCTCCTCGCGGTCATCACCTTCAAGGGGTTCAGTTTCCTGCACGCCGCGTTCACCGGACACCTCGGCGAAAAAACCAATCTCATCCTCTCGATGGGCGTCGCCGGTCTGGCGGGCATGGTCTGCTACGCGCTGTATCTCGACAAGCTCGGCTACCCCGAGAGGGATCTTCTGCGCGGCTACGCGAACAAGGTCCTCCGGTTCGTCGGCGTGCAGCTCAAGGCCTGACGACGTCGGCGGCCGACGAGGTCTCCGGATAGCGACGTAGCAGGGCTTCGAGCATGGCCACCGTCTCGCGATCGATGCAGCCATCGACCTTGCCCGGACGGAAATGCCGTTGGAACGCCTCGACGCCGTGCCTGAGACCCGGCTCGCCTGGTTCGATCGCGTAGCCGTAGGCCTTCAGCATCGAACGGAAGCGTTCGGGCGACAGGTCGAGTTCGCGGGCCAGGTTCGTGCTTACGTCGTAGGCGAGCGGCCACGCGCCGACGCCGAGAGCGGCGAGCTTCGGCCAAGGAAACTTGGAGCCCGGGTCGACCTTGCGGCCGACGGAGACGTCCGAATGTCCGACGATGTTCCAAGGGCGCAGGTCGTGCCGGCGGATGATCTCCGAGCAAAGCGCGAAGAGGATCCCGGCCTGGGCCTCGGAATATCCGTAAACGTTGCCGTCGTAGTTGATGATCTCGATGCCGATGGAATGCTGGTTGAGTCCGACCAGACGACCCCACGAGCTCTTGCCGGCATGGTAGGCCGCCATCGACTCAGGCACCATGCGGATCACCCGAGGTTTGAGTTCGTCGGTGACCACGTAATGGATGCCCACCTTGTGTTTAGGATCCTTGCCTTGAAGCTTATCCAAGGAGGAGGGAAGGGAGCCGGCGGTGTGATGGAGGATAAGCAGGGTGACCGGGACTTTCCGTGGCTCGCAGCCTAGGGAACTCGGACCGTCCTCGATTTTCAGTCCCGTGAACTCGGGTTGACGCACCGGCGTGAGTTCCGGCTTTTCCGTTTTAGTCGCGCAGCCGACCAGAAAAAGGGTCAGGACGAACGCCGCGGAGCAATATGAGCGAAGGGCGACTCTCATCTGGGGTGATGGCACGATGCGGATTTAACGGATATCCCCAAGAAAATAGGGATAATGTCCGCTAAGACGTAGTATTTACTGTACAATATGTAATTAGACATAATGTATATTGTGCGAAATACGTTTATGGGGATATGATGGTTTGAATTGGGTTATTGATTGCACGATTGAGTTCGCTCATATCGGACAGGTCGCTGGTACCAGCCGACCCCATCTCATTTTTTATGAAAGTCGCTCGTCACATCATCGAAGCCCGGCGCGAAGCCATCGCTAAGCTGCTTTCCAAGGTCGGCTACGTCCCGGTCCTGGAAATCTGCAAGCAGTTCAATGTTTCGGAGGCCACCGCGCGACGTGATCTGACCGAACTCGAGAACCAGCGGCGCATCACCCGGACCCACGGCGGAGCTCTTTCGGATTTCAACCGCAACTTCCCGCCCCTCGATGATCGTAAGATCGAGGACGCCGAAGCCAAGCGCCGCATCGGCGAACTGGCCGCTTCCCGCGTCAAAGCCGGCATGACCGTCTATCTCGACTCGGGTTCCACCATCTTTTTCGCGGCCGAAGCCATCGCCTCCGCCGGAGTCCCCGACCTGCAGATCGTCACGACCTGTCTGCCCACCGCGCAGCTCATCTCCTGCCTGCCAGGCGTCGAGGTCTACATCCCGGGCGGCCTTTTCCTCACGCGTCATGCGATGGTCGCCGGAGACCGTACGCTCGAGGAAGTCGCCCGCTGGAATTTCGACGTTGCCTTGCTCGGCGCCGAAGGGATCGACGAGAACGGACTGTGGAATTCGCAGCGCGACATCTCCCATCAGCAGCGCGAAGTGATCCGCCGCAGCGACGAGGTCCTGATCTGCATGAACAAGGTCAAGCTCGGCCGCGGCGGACCCTGCGCCGTGACGCGTGACGTGAGCACCCTTTTCCTGGTGACGGACGCCGACGCCGCCGCAGTCGAAAGAGCCAAGGTGAAGCTGCTTCAGGAACGCGTGCTGACCGCGCTCTGAGTTCCCTCCCCGCCCGAGCGATGTCCGCCGAAGCCACCCAGACCCTCTTGGAGCTGTCCCATCATCTGGGCGATGCCCGGCTGCGCATGGCGATCCTCGGCGAAGGCAACACTTCGGTGCGGCTTGATGACGAGGCTTTCCTGGTCAAGGCTTCGGGGTCGAACCTGGCCACGCTGCAGGCGGCCGATGTGACGCGTTGCTCCTTCGCCTGCCTGCTCCCCTTGCTCGACGCCGAGGGCGCGACGGACATCGCGGTCGACCAGGCCTTGATGGCGGCCCGCCTCGATCCCGCCGCCAAGAAGCCCTCGATCGAGGCCATTTTCCACGCATTTCTCCTGACTCTGCCCGGTGTGCGTTGCGTCGGGCATGTCCATGCGATCGCCGTGAACCAGCTGCTTTGTTCTCCGCGGGCGCGCGAGTTCGCCGAACGACGCGCGTGTCCCGACGAGATCGTCATGTGCGGCGTCGAATCCGTCTTCGTGCCGTACGCCGACCCGGGCCTGGGTCTCTCGCGGGCCATCCGTCGCGAGGTCATCGGCTTCGTGAAGCGCACCGGACGCGACCCCAAGCTCATCCTGCTGCAGAATCATGGCATCATCGCCGTGGGACCCTCCCCCAAGGCGGTGCTCGGCTCCCTGCTCATGGCCGAGAAAGCCGCCGAGATCTTCATCGGCGCCGCCGCCTTGGGCGGGCCGGTCTTCCTTTCGCCTGAGCAGTGCGAGCGGATCGCCGGGCGCCCTGACGAACATTATCGTCAGAAGATGCTGGGAATGTGACCAGAATTCTCATCATTTATACCCCCTACCCTTTTTCGTCATGTCCAATTACCTCGCCATCGACCTCGGCGCCGAATCCGGCCGCGTCATCATCGGCCAGCTGAAGGCCGGCAAGTTCACCATGAAGGAAGTGCACCGTTTCTCCAACGGCGCCATCACCGCCAACGGCACCCTGCGCTGGGACATCATCCGCATCTTCCGCGAGATCCGCATCGGCCTGGCCAAGGGCGCCAAGCTGGGCCCCATCAAATCGGTCGCCTGTGATTCCTGGGGCGTCGACTACGTCCTGCTCAAAGGCGACGGCCCCTTGCTGTCGCTACCGTTCACTTACCGCGATGAACGCAGTTTCAAGGCCTATGAGTCGGCCATGCGCCGCTTCTCCCAGAAGGAGATCTTCGAAGGGACGGGCATCGCCTCGATTTCGATCAACACCTTGTACCAGCTCTTCGACGACGCCGAGCACCGCCCCGAGATGCTCAAGTTCGCCGACAAGTTCCTGCTCATCGGCGATTACATCACCTGGCTCCTCACCGGCAAGGCCCGCGCCGAGGAGACGTTGATCTCGGGCAGCCAGTGCTGGGACACCCGTAAGCGCGACTGGGCCTGGCCGGTCCTGAAGAAGCTCGGCATCCCGAAGCACATCTTCCCCAAGCCGGTCGCTCCCGGGGTGAAACTCGGCAAGCTCCGCCCCTATCTGGCCAAGGAGACCGGCCTCGGCAAGGCCGAGGTCGTGACGACCTGCGCCCATGACACCGCTGCCGCGGTCGCCGCGGTTCCCGCCACCAAGGGCGACGACTGGGCCTACCTCTCTTCGGGCACCTGGTCCCTGCTCGGGGTCGAGCTGCCTCGTCCGCTCGTCAACGAGACGGTGCGCAAGGCAAAGTACACCAACGAAGTCGGCTTCGGCGGCACTACGCGTTTCCTCAAGAACCTCGTCGGCCTCTGGGTCCTGCAGGAGTGCCGTCGCGAATGGCTGGAGAAAGGCGAAGTCTCCGACTACGGCGAGATCGTCAAGCTGGCCCTCAAGGCCCCGTCCTTGCGCTCGTTCATCCGTCCTGACGACGTCCGTTTCGCCAAGCGCGGCGACATGGTCGCGAAGATCCAGGCCTTCTGCCGCGAAACCAAGCAGCCGGTGCCCAAGACTCATGGCGAGATCGCCCGTTGCGTCCTGGAATCGCTCGCCCTGCTCTACCGCTTCGAGATGGACGGCATGGAGAAACTCACCGGCCGCAAGATCGCCCGGCTCCACGTCGTCGGCGGCGGATGCCGGAACGCGCTGCTCAATCAGGCGACGGCCGACGCCACGGGACGGACGGTCATCGCCGGACCGGTCGAGGCCACCGCGGCCGGGAATATTCTCGTGCAGGCCATCGCCATGAAAGAGCTCAAGAACTTGGACGCTCTGCGCGAGGTCGTCCGAAACTCCTTTGAGGTAGTGACTTACAAGCCGAAGACTACCCCGGCTTGGTCCGCCGCCTTGACCAAGTTTAATGGTTTAAAGAAGTCATAAACCCCCCTAACACTCCACCCTGTCCTTTTCCACGTCACCACCATGTCCCAATACAAGTACGTCTCTCACCTCTGGAATGATGCCGATGCTGCCAAGCTCGACGCTGTCGGCCGTCTGGTCTATCGCTCGAACCAGCTCGGGGCTGACCAGCGCATCACCAACACCGGTGGCGGCAACACCTCCTCGAAGATCGTGGAGAAGGATCCCCTGACCGGTGCCGACACCACGGTGCTCTGGGTCAAGGGCTCCGGCGGCGACCTGCGCACCAGCAACCGCGATAATTTCTCGTCCCTCTATCAGGACAAGCTCATCGGCCTCCAGAAGTCGTACGCCGCCCGCGCCGACAAGGGCCTCAAGTCCCAGGCCGAAGACGACATGGTCGCGATGTATAACCATGCCACCTTCAATCTGAACCCTCGCGCTTCCTCGATCGACACCCCGCTGCACAGCTTCCTGCCCGGCAAGCATGTCGACCACATGCACCCCAACGCGGTCATCGCCATCGCGGCGTCGAAGAACTGCGAGGCCCTCACCAAGGAGATCTTCGCCGGTAAGATGGCCTACGTGAAGTGGATGCGCCCGGGCTTCGAGCTCGGCCTCGCCATGCAGGAGATCTCCCGCCAGCAGCCGGCGACGAAGGCCATCATGATGGGCCAGCACGGCTTCATCTCCTGGGCCGACGATGACAAGGCCTGCTATGAGCTCACCCTCGGCATGATCGAGCAGGCCGCGGCCTACATCGAAGCCAAGTACCAGGCCAAGGGCGGCGACGCCAAGGCTTTCGGCGGCGCCCTCTACCAGACCCTCGATGTCGAGAAGCGCCACGCCGCCTTCGCCGCCATCCTGCCTTGGCTCCGCGGCCAGGTCTCCAAGGAGAAGCGTTTCATCGGCACGATCCAGGACGACGACAAGATCCTCCGCTTCGTCAACTCGAAGGACGCTCCGCGCCTCGCCGAACTGGGCACCTCCTGCCCCGATCACTTCCTCCGGACCAAGATCAAGCCGCTCTACGTCGGCTGGAACCCTCAGACCGAGGACGCCGCCGCGCTGAAGACCAAGCTCGCCGCCGCCTTGGAGCAGTACCGCAAGGACTACGCCTCCTATTACAACGCGTGCAAGCGCCCGAACTCCCCGGCGATGCGCGACCCGAACCCGACCGTCGTCCTCATCCCCGGCCTCGGCATGATCGCCTGGGGCAAGGACAAGTCCGAATCCCGCGTCACCGCCGAGTTCTATAACTGCGCCGTCGAAGTCATGCGCGGCGCCGAAGCCATCGACCAATACATCGCCCTGCCTCAGCAGGAAGCCTTCGACATCGAGTACTGGCTCCTCGAAGAAGCGAAGCTGAAGCGCATGCCGGCCGAGAAGGAACTCGCCCGCCAGGTCATCATCGTCGTCGGCGCCGGCTCCGGCATCGGAAAGGAGACCGCGCACCGCCTCGTCAAGGAAGGCGCCCATATCGTCTGCGTCGACAAG
>JBDKKH010000123.1:0-5230 GCA_039796215.1 Verrucomicrobiota bacterium | reverse complement strand
GCCACCGGCAAGAACGTCGCGCTTGCGGATGAAAAAGCCATGAGCCGGCTCACCTCGCCTTTCCGCCGCGTCGATCTGCTCGCGGAGTATGTCGTAGAAGTGACTAATCGTTAGTTGACCGGTGGATCAGTTGATCGGTTGGCCAGAAGACGTGACAAGAGGCCCGGAGGCCCAGAGGCTCAGTTGACCAGAACGAGGCAGGAATAGTTGACCCGTTGATTAGTTGATCGGTTGGCCGGAGCGGGAAGGGGTGCACCCGTTCGCCGCAGGGCGAACCAAGGGTAGGGGCGTGGCTCCGCCGCGCCCTCCGATGCAAGTGCGTGATAAATCACGCCCCTACCTTCTGGCTGCCGGAGTCATTCTCGGGTGGCAGGTGGCAGCCCCAGGTGGCGGGTGGCGGGCAGATGCAATTTCGGGTCTCAGGTCCCGGCCATCGGGTATAAGGTGCAGGTATTCAGGTTCAGGTACAGGTATTGGTCCCGGGACTGAAACCCGAGGTAGGGCGGGCTCTCCGAGCCCGCCGTTGTAACAAAAGAGATCCGCATCAGCCAAGGCGAACGGACGGCTCGGAGAGCCGTCCCTACCTCATGACAGAGACCATCAACTCAAAGGGAGACCGGAGACCGGATAATTGGCTGGGGTTATATATCCCAAGCTAACATTCCGGTTTCCGGTCTCCCTTTGCATTCAACCCCTTGCCCACGTGCCCCCTCGTCGCGGCTCTGCCGCGACGCTCAATGTCCGGCCAACCAGCGCTCGGCTTCGATGGCGGCGCGGCAGCCCATACCGGCGGCGGTGATGGCCTGGCGGTAGACATGATCGGCGCAGTCGCCGGCGACGAACACGCCCGGGACGCGGGTGCTGACGGTGTTAGGTCCGGCGACGAAATAGCCGCCCTCGTCGACCTCGAGCGAGGGCGTGAAGGCCTGCGAATTGGGCACGTGGCCGATGGCGATGAAGACGCACTTCACCGCGAGGTCGCGGGCGGCGCCGGACTTCTCGAGGACGCGGAGCGTGTGGACCTTGGCGTCGCCGAGGATCTCGGTCGGGCTCACGTTGAGGACGAGCTCGATCTTCGCGTGGGCCTTGACGCGCTGCACCATGATGTCCGAGGCGCGGAAGGTGTCGCGACGATGCACGAGGTAGACCTTGGAGGCGAAACGGGTCAGGAAGAGGGCTTCTTCGCAGGCCGAGTCGCCGCCGCCGACGACGGCCACCGGCACGTCGCGGTAGAAGGCGCCGTCGCAGGTCGCGCAGGTCGTCACGCCGTTGCCGCCGTAGTAATGCTTTTCGCCGGGGATGCCGAGCAGGCGGGGCGAGGCGCCCGTGGCGATGATGACCGCCTTGGCCTCGTAAACGCCTTCGGCGCCCTTCAGCTTCTTGACCGGACCGGAGAAGTCGACCGAATCGATGCGATCCCAGGCGAACTTCGCGCCGAAGCGTTCGGCCTGGCCCTTCATGTTCGTGATGAGCTCGTTGCCGTCGACGCCGTGGACGAAGCCCGGGAAGTTCTCGACCTCGGAGGTCGTCGTCAGCTGGCCGCCGGGCTGTCCGCCTTCAAGGACGAGGGGCGTCAGGCCGGCGCGGGCGGCGTAGATGGCGGCGGTCAGGCCGGCGCAGCCGGTGCCGAGGATGAGGACGTTTTCAGCCATGGTCAGGAAGGTTTCTGGGGGTCAGGGCGTGGTCGCAAGGCGGAAAAACCGATGTGAACAACCCGAGACAAGGCTTGCCCCGGGGGGTGGGGTCGGAGTTTGCTTCCTTTCGCTCCCGGACTCCATGTTTCTCAGCATCCTCAAGCTCTTCGCGGGCAGTCACCACCGGAAGTTCCTCCGCAAGTGCGCGCCCCTCGTCAAGCGGATCAACGCGCTCGAAACCGAGTATCAGAAACTCTCCGACGACGACCTCCGCGCCAAGACCGCCGAGTTCAAGGCCCGGGTCGCCCAGGGCGAGTCCCTCGACGCCCTCCTCCCCGAGGCTTTCGCGGTCGTCAAGAACGCCGCCCGCCGCCTCTGCGGCACCAAGGCCGTCGTCTGCGACCATGAGCAGACCTGGGAGATGGTCCATTTCGACGTCCAGCTGATCGGCGGGATCGCCCTCCACCAGAACAAGATCGCCGAAATGGCCACCGGCGAGGGCAAGACCCTCGTCGCCACCCTGCCCCTCTACCTCAACGCGCTGACCGGCCGGAACTACCAGCTCGTCACCGTCAACGACTACCTCGCCCGCCGCGACTCCGAGTGGATGGGCCATCTCTTCCGCTGGCTGGGGCTGACCGTCGGCTGCATCCAGAACCAGATGTCCAGCGAGGACCGCAAGGCCGCCTACGCCTGCGACATCACCTACGGCACCGCCTCCGAGTTCGGCTTCGACTACCTGCGCGACAACGGCATGGCGCTCTCGCCGGACGAGCAGGTCCAACGCGACCACTACTTCTGCATCGTCGACGAGATCGACTCCATCCTGGTCGACGAGGCCCGTACCCCGCTGATCATCTCCGGCCCCGTCGCCGAAGAGCGCGAGCCCGCCTTCCCCCGCCTCCGCCAGCCCGTCTCCGGACTGGTCGAACTCCAGATCCGCCTCGTCACCCGCCTCATGAACGAGGCCCGCGAGGAACTCGAGAAGCTCCCCGAGAACAAGGAGCCCTCCGCCGACGCGCTGGACAAGCTCTGGCTCGCCGCGCACGGCATGCCGCGCAACCGCATCTTCCTCCGCCTGATGGAGAACGGCCGCTGGCGCAAGGCCCTCGAGAAGCATGAAGGCGTCCTCGCCTCGGAGATCGAGAAGGACCGCCGCTTCCACCTCAAGGAGCGCCTCTACTTCTCCGTCAGCGAGCGCAACCACGAGTCGGACCTCACCCAGCTCGGACGCGACACCCTGCGCCCCGGCGAGCCCGACGCGTTCGTGCTGCCCGACCTGCCGACCCGCTACGTCGAGCTCGACCGTGACGAGGCGCTCACGCCCGAGCGCCGCGCCGAACTGCGCGCCGAGGCCGAGGCCGCGTACGCGCAGGTCTCCGAGGACATCCACGCCATCGGCCAGCTGCTCAAGGCCTTCACCCTTTACGAGAAGGACAAGCAGTACGTCGTCCACGAGGGCAAGGTGAAGATCGTCGACGAGAACACCGGCCGCATCATGGAAGGCCGCCGCTGGTCCGACGGCCTCCACCAGGCCGTCGAAGCCAAGGAAGGCGTCGCGCTCGAGAAGGAGAACAAGACCTACGCGACGGTCACCATCCAGAACTACTTCCGGATGTACCAGAAGCTCGCGGGCATGACCGGCACCGCCGAGACCGAGGCCTCCGAGTTCCACGACATCTACCGCCTCACCGTGGTCGCCATCCCGACGCACCGTCCGTGCATCCGCGCCGACGACAACGACATCGTCTTCAAGACCCGCAAGGAAAAGTACCAGTTCGCCATCAAGGAGATCGCCGAAGCCCACAAGCGCGGACAGCCCGTGCTCGTCGGCACCGCCTCCGTCGAGGCCTCCGAGACCCTCGGACGCATGCTCGCGATGGCGAAGGTCCCGCACAAGATCCTCAACGCCAAGCACCACGAGACCGAGGCCGACATCGTCTCGCTCGCCGGCCAGCACGGCGCCGTCACCATCGCCACCAACATGGCCGGGCGCGGCACCGACATCAAGCTGGGCGAAGGCGTCCGCGAGCTCGGCGGCCTGTACGTCCTCGCCACCGAACGGCACGAGTCCCGCCGCGTCGACCGCCAGCTCCGCGGCCGCTGCTCGCGCCAGGGCGACCCCGGCCGCTCCCGCTTCCTCGTCTCGCTGGAAGACGACCTGATGCGCCTGTTCTCCAACGCCGGCATCATCTCGTCGCTGCTCGAGAAGTCCTTCAAGGAAGGCGAACCCCTCGAGCACCCCCTGCTCAACCGTTCCATCGGCACCGCGCAGAAGCGCGTCGAAGGCCAGAACTACTCGATGCGCAAGCGCCTGCTCCAGTACGACGACGTGCTGAACCAGCAGCGCCAGATCGTCTACGGCCTGCGGAACCGCGCCCTCAAGGCCACGGACAGCCGGGCGACGATCATGGACATCGTCGAGGAGGAGGTCGAAGAGCGCCTCGGCGCGGTCTTCCCCGACCCCGCGGGCGCGCCCGACCGCCGCGCCGCCGAGGCCTTCGTCTACTGGTACATCACGGCCTTCCACATGCGCCTCGACCTCGAGGACATCCTCGCGCGCACCAAGAGCCAGGTCACCCTGCTCGCCACCGACCGCGTGCGCGCCCTGCAGGCCGGCCGCGAGCAGCACGAGTCGCCCGAGATCCTCCGGTACCTCGAGCGCAACGTCCTCCTCCGCGCGATCGACCGCAACTGGCAGAACCACCTCACCGAGATGGAAGACCTCCGCCGCGGCGTCGGCCTGCGCACGTACGCGCAGAAGGATCCCCTCAACGAGTACAAGGCCGAGGCCTTCAAGGCCTTCGAGCGGCTCATGCAGCAGCTCCGCACCGACGCGTGCTCCGGACTCTTCCGCACCGCCGGCTCCATGGAGGCGCTCGAAGCGCTCATGCGCCGCGCGCAGGGACAGGCCACCGCGACCGGACCGGCCGAGCCCGGCACCGGAGCCGCGGTCGAAAGCTCGCCCGCCCAGGCGCCGAAAGCCGAACCCTTCCGCCGGACCGCCCCCAAGATCGGCCGCAACGCCGTGGTGCGCATCCGCAAAGGCCCTGAGACCCAGGACCTCAAGTGGAAGAAGGCCGAAGCCTTGGTGCGCGACGAAGGCTGGGAAGTCGTCGAGACGCTTTCGGAATGACCGGAGCCGACGCCAGCCGCCCTGCCTCCGTCTGGCCGGCCTGGCTGGGGAACGCGGCGACCGCGGTCCTGCTGTTCTTCTCGTTCGCGCCGGTCGGCCATCCCTTCCTCGCGCTGATCGCGCTGGTGCCCGCGGCCGTCGCCGCCTCCGCGAGCCCGGACTGGCGGGCCTGGCGGCGGGCGGCCTTCGCGTGCAGCTGGGCGCTCTGGATCGCGTTGCTCGTCTGGCTGCGCCACGTCTATCCCCCGCTCGGCTGGCTCGGGCTCGTCCTGCTCACCGCCTACTGCGCGCTCTACCCCTTCCTCTGGCTGCTCGCGCTCCGCTGGATCCTGCCCGCGTGCGCGGGCGCCGCGGCGCCGGCGCGCCTCCTCGCGGTCGCCGGACTCGCCGGAGCCTGGGGCCTGCTCGAAGCCGTGCGCGGCAGCCTCTTCACCGGCTTCGGGTGGCTGCCCTTGGCGGC
>JBDKKH010000122.1:0-7738 GCA_039796215.1 Verrucomicrobiota bacterium | reverse complement strand
ACCGCGAGCTGGCTTCCGGCCTGTCGATGCCCGTCGGCTTCAAGAACGGCACGGACGGTTCCATCCAGGTCGCCGTCGACGCCTGCCTGTCGGCCCGCTCCTCGCATTGGTTCCCCTCCGTCACCAAGGAAGGCGTCGTGGCGATCTTCCAGACCGCGGGTAATCCGGACGCGCACGTCATCCTCCGCGGCGGCTCGCGCACCGGCCCTAACTACGGCGCCGAGTTCGTCCAGGACGCCTCCGCCCGCCTGCAGAAAGCCGGCCTGACCTCGCGTCTCATCGTCGACTGCTCCCACGGCAACAGCTCTAAGGACCATCGTCGTCAGGCTCTCGTGGCCTCGGACATCGCCGCCCAGGTGAGCGCCGGATCGAAGGCCATCGCCGGCCTGATGATCGAAAGCCACCTCGCCGAAGGGCGTCAGGACTGGAAGGGCAAGGAAGCTTCGACCTATGGTTGCAGCATCACCGACGCCTGCATCTCCTTCGATCAGACCGTGCCGGTGCTGGCCGAGCTGGCCGCCGCCGTCCGCGCGCGTCGCGCCCGTCCCAATAGTTGATTTTCCGCATGAATTCCGTACTTAAGCTCATCCTCGACGGCGAAGCCCTCGACACCGCCCAGATCGGCCGGATCCTCGGCCTCGGGGCCGAGGCCGTGGATCGCGAGCTCGCCGCCCTGCGCCAGCAGGGTATCCTGCTGGGCCTGCGTCCGGTCCTGAATCCCGGTTACGAGGCCGAGCATCGGGTGCGCGCGGTCATCGAGATCAAGATCCGCACCGAAGGCATCGGCGGATTCGACGGCATCGCCGAGCGTATCTCGAGCTTCGAACAGGTCGAAAGCTGCTACCTGATGTCGGGCGGTTACGACCTCCTCGTCGTCGTCACGGCGGACAACCTCTACAAGGTGGCCGGCTTCGTCCACGAACGCCTCGCGCGCATCGACGGCGTGCAGGGCACCTCGACCCATTTCTTCCTCCGCGCCTACAAGAAAGACGGCTATCATGTGAACGCCGAGGCCGCCCGGCGCGATCAGCCTTCGGTCAGTCCCTGAGCCGCCGACCATGGATTCCTCCGGACGTTTCGTCGCGCGCCACGTCGCGACCCTCCCCAAGTCGGGTATCCGCGACTTCTTCGCCATCGTCTCCAAGATGAAGGACGCGGTGTCGCTCGGCATCGGCGAACCTGATTTCGTGACGCCATACCACATCCGCGAGGCGGCGATCTCCTGCCTGGAGAAGGGCCGGACGTCCTACACCGACAACCGCGGCACGCAGCAGTTCCGCGAGGAGATCTCCCGTTACGTCGCCAAGAACTACGGACCCGAATACGACCCGGAGACCGAGATCCTCGGCACCATCGGGGTCTCGGAGGCCCTCGACATCCTGCTGCGAGCGGTGCTCAATCCCGGCGACAAGGTGCTCTACCATGAGCCCTGCTATGTGAGCTACGCACCGAGCGTCACGCTCTGCCACGCCGAAGCCATCCCGATCCGCACGGTCGCCGCCGACCAGTTCGCGCTGGACCCGGCCGCCCTCCGCGCCGCCTGGCAGCCCGGCTGCAAGCTGCTCATCCTCAATTTCCCGACGAACCCCACCGGCGGAACCGCCGACCGGGCCAAGCTCGAGGCCATCGCCAAGTTCGCCATCGAGAAGGACCTGCTCGTGGCGTCCGACGAGATCTACTCCGAACTGACCTTCGAAGGCGACCACGTCTCCATCGCCTCGCTCCCGGGCATGCGCGAGCGCACCGTCTTCCTCCACGGCTTCTCGAAGGCCTTCGCGATGACCGGTTTCCGCATCGGCTACGCCTGCGGGCCCGCCGCCGTCATCGACGGCATGCTCAAGGTGCACCAGTACGGCATCATGTGCGCCCCGATCATGAGCCAGGAAGCCGCCGTCGAGGCCTTGCGCAACGGCCGCGATTCCATGCTGCACATGCGGGACAAGTATCGCGAGCGCCGCGACTTCATCGTCCGTCGTTTCAACGAACTAGGCCTGCCTTGTCACCTGCCGCGCGGGGCGTTCTACGCTTTCCCGGACATCACCTCGACGGGCATGGACTCCATGACCTTCGCCCAGAAGCTCTTGGAGCAGCAGAAGGTCGCGATGGTCCCCGGGACCGCCTTCGGGGCCGCCGGCGCCGGTTTCTGCCGGGCGTCCTTCTCGACCAGCTACGAACGGATCCACGAGGCCGGGGAACGCATCGCCCGATTCCTCGACGGGCTGCCGCGTCGCTGAGCATCCTTGCTTGCTAGGCGGGCGGGTAGGCGTGACTGTGCCTCCATGGAACGGAATACTGAGATCTCACGCGCGGTAGCCATCGTGGGCCGTCCCAACGTCGGCAAGAGCCGCCTGTTCAACCGGCTCGTGGGCCGCCGTATCTCGATCGTGCACGACCAGCCGGGCGTCACGCGCGACCTGATCACCTCTGATGTCTTCGAAGGACGCTACACCCTCATGGACACGGGCGGCATCGGCCTTTACCGGGCTGAACTGACCCCGAAGGTCGTGGCCGAGGCGGTCGAGGAGCAGGTCGATTTCGCCCTCGCGGCGGCGGCGCTCGTGCTCCTCGTCGTCGATGCTTCCGAGGGGTGCGCGTCGCTCGACCTCGAGGTCGCCGCCAAGCTCCGCCAGGCCGGCAAGAAGGTCGTCGTCGTCGCCAACAAGGCCGACACCGAGGAGCGGGACGGGCTGATGTCCGAGTTCTTCGCCTTGGGTTTCGGCGAGCCCCTGTTGATCTCCGCCGAGCACGGACGCGGCATCCCGCAGCTGCAGGCCCTCATCCTGAAGCATCTCGGGCCCGAGCCCGAGAGCCCGCGCGAAGAAGGTCCGCGCCCCATCCGTCTCGCCCTCGCCGGCCGGCCCAACGTCGGCAAGAGCTCCTTGGGCAACCGCCTCCTCGGCGGCTCGCGCCTCATCGTGAGCGAAGTCGCCGGCACCACGCGCGACCCCGTCCGCGCCCGCCTGCAGCGCACCAAGGCCGACGGCTCGCAGGCCAAGTTCTCGCTGGTCGACACCGCCGGACGCCGCACGGCCAACAAGCGCGACACGCTTGATTTCTTCTCGCAGAGCCGCGCCGACGAGATCCTGGCCGAGACCGACGTGGTCTTCCTGGTCCTCGACGCCGGGCAGGGCGTCACGCGCATCGACAAACAGCTCGCCGGCGAACTCGCCCTGCTGGGTTGCGGCATCGTCCTCGTGGTCAACAAGTGGGACCTCGCGAAGAAGGCTTTCCGCGACAAGAACATCGACGGATTCGAGGACGAGGAGGAATTCCGGGCGAAGTTCCGCGCGGCCATCCGACGCGAGCTCTTCTTCCTTCCCGAGCCGCCGATCCTGTTCGTCTCCGCCCAGACGGGTCTGCGCGCCGAGGACATGCTGGACGCCGCGGAAGGGGTCTTCGTCCGCGCGGGCACGGCGATCTCGACCGGCCGGTTGAACCGCGTCGTGCAGGACCTGATGATCAAGCGCCCGCCCCGGATGGTCTCGGGCAAGCGCTTCAAGTGCTACTACGTCACGCAGGTCTCCAAGCGTCCGATCCGCTTCCGCCTCTTCTGCAACTCGGAGGAGCGCCTCGAGGACGCCTACCAGCGCTTCCTGGTCAAGGGCGTGCACGAGAGCTTCGACCTCGCGGGCGTCCCGCTCTTCCTCGACATCGTCGGCAAGCCCAAGCAGACCGGCCGTAGGGCGGGTGGCCCCGGCGCCGCCGCCGGTGCTCCGCTCCCGGAGGAAGGCGAAGGTCGTAGGCCGCTCGCCAAGGTCGCGGGCAAGGCCGACGCCCCCGTCTCCGCCAAGAAGGCGCTCGGCCCGTCCGGACCGCGTCTGGGCAAATCGAAGAACCCGCGCAGCAAGGCGGGCCCCGACCGCAAGAAATCCTATACCCGCTGGGACAAGCCGCGCTCGCTGAAAGGCCGCGCCGCGCGCCAGGCCCGCAAGTAAGGCATGCCAAGGAGACTGGTCCTGCTCGGTTCGGATGAGATCGCGCTCCCGGCTTTCGCCGCGGCCCGAGCCTTGCCCGACACCGAGGTCGTGGCCGTCTATGCTCAGCCGGACCGGCCCGCGGGCCGCGGTCAGGAGATGCGCCCCAATCCGGTCGCGGCGTGGGCCCGGGCAGCGGGTCTGCCGTTGCGGCAACCGGAGAAACTCTCCGCGGCCGATGCGACCGACTTGGCGTCCCTGGGCGCCGACCTCGGGGTGGTGATGGCCTACGGCCAGCTCTTGAAGGAAGATTTCCTCGCCGCGACCCACCTAGGCTTCGTCAACTTCCACGGCTCGTTGCTGCCGACGTTGCGCGGGGCCACCCCGGTCGAAGGCGCGCTTGCGTGCGGTCTGCCCGAGACGGGCGTCTCCCTGCAGCAGGTAGTGCGGCGGCTGGATGCGGGTCCGGTGCACGCCTCCGTGTCGACCGCGATCCTGCCCGACGAGGGCAGGGCGGCCTTGCGGGCGCGGCTTGGCGTCCTCGCTGGCGGACTCGCGGCCACGGCTTTGCCGGCCGTGCTCGCCGGCAATTCTTCGCCCGTGCCGCAGGACGAGGCGCGGGTGACCTACGCGCGTCGCCTGGCGCGCACCGATGCGCCGCTTGATTTCCGCCGTTCGGCCGAGGCGCTTCGCCGGCGGATCCTCGCGCTCGAAGGCTGGCCCGGTTCGACGTTCGAACACCGCGGCGTGAGCCTCAAAGTCGGCGCCGCCCACGTCGAACCAGGTTCGAACGCACCGGCGGGCGCCGTGGTCGCCGTCGATCGCACGGGCGTCCGCGTGGCCTGCGCCGAAGGCGTGCTGGTGATGACCCTGTTGCAGCGCCCGGGCGGGCGGATGTTGCCCGTCGCCGAATTCCTCGGCGGTCACCCGTTCACGGCCGGAGAAATCCTGCCCAGCACGGACATGCCGGACTTCGTCGCCGACCGGCCTTTTCCCCGTCTGCCGAAGGCATAAGCGCTTGATTAGGACCCGTCGCTGGCTGTCATAAGGACATGCGCGTCCTCCTCCTCTGCCTTTGCCCGCTCGCGGCGGCGTGGGCGCAGCAAAAGGATATCTCTTTCCAGCAGGTCGCCGACGGGGTTTTCTCCGGATTCTCGGAGGACGCCAAGGCCGAGAAGACCTGGGAAGCCAAGGCCAAGGTGATGCGTCCGGGCTCCGCCGAAGGTCTCTGGGAGATGGACGAGATCCGGCTGCAATCCTTCCGGTCGGGCCGCCCGCAGGCGCTCTTCACCAGTCCCTCCGGCGTGATGATTCCCGCTCGTCGCGCCGCCCAAGGCGTCGCGGAGGTCCGCGCGAAGTCGGCGGCCTTCGACCTGACCGGCCGCGGCTGGAGCTGGCGTTCGACGGCGCAGGGGGACAGCTTCGCCGTCCTCGCCGACGTCGTGGCCGATCTCGATCTCGCCAAGCCCGCCGCGCAACGCCTGCGACTGAGGGCGCCGCGCATGGACGCCACGCCGGTCCCTGGCGGCACCTTGATGGTGTTCCAGGGCGGCGTCGTCGCCGAGCGCGTCGGCGAGCGCACCACGTGCGCCCGGCTGGAATGCCTCGTCAGCGATGGGCCCGACGGCGACGCGACCTGTCGCTCGATGGTCGCCAGCGGCGACGTCGTGCGCGTCCTCGGCAAGCAGACCTTGCGCGGCGACACGGCGACTTTCGATCCTCGGATCGGCTCGGCTGAACTGGTCGGACGCGTCGAGATCGAGGAGCCGGAGATCAAGGGCTCCGCCCATCGGCTGCGTCATCTGCCCAAGGCCGGCCTGACGGAACTCTTCTCCGGGGACGGCCGGCTGGTCAAACTCCGCCTGCGCCGCGTCGCCTCCGAGGTCGCCGATCTCTCCGGGCAGCGCATCGACCTGCGTCGTGACGCCGCTTCGGGCGACGCGTGGGCCGAGGTCACCGGCGACGCCCTCTACGTCTCGCCGCAGGCTCGCCTCACCGCCCGTCGGGTGGTGGCGAGGGAAGGGCGCGCCGGACTCGGCGACCTGCTCGCCGAAGGCTCCGTCAAGGGTCGCCTCGAGGGTTCGGAGTTCACCTCGGGGCTGGCCCGTTGGGATCGCCTGAAGCGCGTCATCGAGATTTCCGAGAAGCCGCGGCTGCGCGAGGCTCGCGGCTTGGAGGCCGCCGGCCGCTCCATCCGCCATGACCTGCTCAACGACCGCCTGGAAATCCGTTCCGGCCCCGGTGAGCGCGCCGCCATCCGGCTTCCCGCCGACGCCCTCGGCGGGTCGGCGGGCCTGGCCGAAGCCGACCAGGTCGTGGTCGTGACGGATGACGAGGTGATGCAGGTCGAGCTGCTCGGCGCGGTGCGCTACGTCGCGGGACAGATGACGACGACCTCCGATCAGATGGTGGCCTTCGCGTTGCCTCGCCCCAAGCCCGCCGAAGGCTACGTCCTGAGCAAGGCCATCTTGTCCGGGCATGTCGCTTACGCCCAGCCGGGTCTGCGCTGCCGCTCCGAAAGGCTCGACCTGACCCCGGGCGTGCAGGTCGAGGAAGTCCTCGCCAAGGACGCGTTGGCCGGCCGGCCTTCGCTGCTCACGCTCTCCGGAGGCTTCGGCGCGAATCGCCCGCGCCTGTTCCTCGCGGAGTCGCCGGGCAAGGAGACGGAGTTCGTCGCCGACGCCCATGAGATCCTGCACACCCCGGCGCTCACGAAATTCTTCCTCCGCGGCTCGGTGGTCGTCGACGGCGTCGACACTGACGCGACCTGCGACCTGCTGGAGGGCAGGGCTGCGCCCGACGCCGCGGGCCGGCTCCTGGCCCGTCAGGTCGTCGGCCGCGGCAACGTCAGCGTCGTGGCCGGCGGCGTGACCGCGCGCGGGCGCACCTTGGAGATGTGGCCCGAGACCGGCGCCGCCCGTCTGCTCGGCGAGGCGCGGATCCTGGACCGGGCGGGTAACGAAGGCGTGCCTGCTAAAGAGGTGACCTACGATCATAAGACCAAGTCCTGGCGGATGGACTCCGCACCGGACGCGGCGATCCCGGGGCAGGTCGTCCGCCCCAAGATCTTCTTGGGTCGCGACTTCACCTTGCCCGAGGTCAAAAGCCTCGACAAGGGACCCTGACCGCTTCCTCTTATCCGCATGGCCGAGACGAGTGAGCAGGGCTTCATCCGGGCGCAGGCCCTTGCGAAGCATTATGACGCCAAAGTCGCGGTCCAGGACGTCAGCCTCATCCTCAAGGCCGGCGAGATCGTCGGTCTCCTCGGCCCCAACGGAGCCGGGAAGACGACCACTTTCTACATGGTCGTCGGTCTCATTCCCGCCACGCACGGACGGGTCTTCCTGGATGGGCGCGACGTGACCGCGATGCCGATGTGGCAGCGCGCCCGCCAAGGCGTCGGTTACCTTCCGCAGGAGGCTTCGGTCTTCCGCAAGCTCACCGTCTGGGAAAACGTCATGGCCGTGGTGGAGACGCTTGGCCTTTCCGCAAGCGAGGCCCGGGAACGCACGGTCCAGCAGCTCACCGAACTCGGCCTGGAGA
This sequence comes from Verrucomicrobiota bacterium, assembly GCA_039796215.1. Lineage (GTDB taxonomy): Bacteria > Verrucomicrobiota > Verrucomicrobiia > Opitutales > UBA953 > UBA953. The sequence continues at coordinate 281 of JBDKKH010000122.1, read as the reverse complement.
AGCTGGCTCGCCAGCCCGCCTTCACGCTTTCCGGAGGCGAGCGCCGCCGGCTCGAGATCGCTCGGGCCCTGGCCACCAAGCCGCGCTTCCTGCTCATGGACGAGCCGTTCAGCGGCGTCGACCCGATCTCCGTGGCCGAAGTCCAGTCCATCGTCCGGAAACTGAAGGACCGGGGCATCGGCGTGCTGATCACCGACCATAACGTGCGCGAGACCCTTTCGATCGTCGACCGGGCCTATCTGATCCACCAGGGACGGGTGCTTGTGTCTGGCACTCCGGCC
>JBDKKH010000121.1:0-7248 GCA_039796215.1 Verrucomicrobiota bacterium | reverse complement strand
GCAGCGTTCGCACGACTCCGAAGCCACCTATCGCAAGGCCTTCGAGGCGGCCCTGGTCAAAGTCGACGCCGGCGCCCCGGCCCTGCAGGAGAAGGAGCGCGCCGCCTTCCGCGAACGGATGCTGAAAGCCCGCGCGGCCAAGAAGACGGGGGGTTCGAAAAACGGTCCGAAAGACGAAGACCCTGACGACGAACCCGACGCCGGCGAATAAAGCATCCGCTCCCGCGACCCGCCGCGAGGCGGGTCGCTCAGGGAGCGAGGGCCTCGGCGAACGCGGCCCAGATCTCATCGACCGGCTCGGCCCCGACGGAAATGCGCAGCAGGTCCGGATCGAGACCCGCGGCGCGGATCGCCGCCCGGCCCGACTCCGTGGTGACCTCTTCGTAATGGGCCAGCCAGAGGAACGGCGCCGCCAAGGTGTGACGCAGCCCGAAGCTGGGTCCTTTGACCACCGCCAGGCGATCGTAGACGCGGCGCATGTCGGCACGCAGCTCGACGGTGATGAGCGACCCCGCGCCCGCGCCCGGACGGGCGAGCCGGCGATAGTGCGCCGACGTCGGTCCTTGATCCGCCACGCGCACGCGGGCGACGGCCGGATGAGCCGCGAGCCTCCGCGCGATCTCCGCGGCGTTGGCGGAAAAGAGCCGGGTCATCTCCTCCATCCGTCCGATCTGCGAGGCGAGCGTCCGCAGGTCCGCGGCGTGCAGCGGCTGCAGCCGCGCACGCGCCGCCGCCAGCAAGGCCGCCGCATCAGGCCGTCCCGGATGCACCGCGAGCAGGCCGGCCATGACGTCGCCTTCCGAGCCGGCGTATTTCGTGAGGCTCGAGACGAGGATGTCCGCGTGAGGCAGGACGTCGACCGACGCGAGTCCGACGCTGCTCGGGTCGAGCAGGAGCTTCGCGCCATGACGGTCGCATAAGGCGCGCAGCGCGGGGATGTCCGCCGTCTCGAGCTGCGGGTTGTTCGGGACTTCGGTGAGGACGCCGGCGATGGCGCCGGTCGCGAGCAGCCGTTCGACCGCGGCGAGATCGCGCACGTCCGCGACGAAGTGGTGCTCGGTCGCGGGGGCCTTCTCGAGGAGCCGGGTCGAGTCGACGTACAGCCAGCCGAGCTGGATCCAGCCCGTGCGACCGCGCGGCCGCTGCACGGTGTCGACCGCGGCCATGCCGGCGTCGACGGCGGCCATGCCGGCGGAGGCGACGAGGATGTCCGCGGTCGCGACCCCGGCGAGATAAGGCGCGAGCGCCGCGCGGACGGTCCGCAGCGCCTCGGCGCCGTCGGTCGGCGGCTCGCCCGCGAGCCAGGCTTCGGCCTGGCGCGAAGAAATCAGGGCCCCCACGTGCTGCACCATCTTGGCGAGCTTGAGGGCCGCGTCGCCGGGCGACGTCGTGAGCAGGGCCCAGTCGCCGACCTCGTCGAGCGACGTGACGGCAGCGCCGACCTGTTCGGCGAGCCGGCGGGCGACGGCCGCGTTGGCCAGAGGGAAAAGTTCTCCGGTCCGGCCGAGCCGGCGGGCCGCTTCCTCCGCGGCCCGGGCGACGAGCGCGTTGCGCACGAAGCGCGGATAGCCCGCCCGCAGCAGCGTCCACACGCGCGGTTCCTTGCGCTCATAGCTCTCGACATCGGCGAGCGTCGGCAAGCAGACCACCGTCGCGTGCGGCGAAGCGGGCACCGTGACGCCCAGCGCTGGAGAAAACAGGGGCACGCTCAGAGACCGGCGGCCGGCAGTTCGTTCTGCAGGATCTGCTCCAGGGATTGGCGGCGGCGGATCAGCACGAAGGAGCCGTCACGGCGCAGGAGCACTTCGGGCGCCTCCGGGAAGGAGTTGTAGTTCTTCGTGCTCATCCCCGCGCAATAGGCGCCCGCTCCGCCGATGACGCAGAGATCGCCCACGGTCGCGGCAGGCAGGCGGCGCGTCGCGAGCGTCTCAGGTTCGCCCGGCGCGCAGCTGATGAGGTCGCCTGATTCGCAGCAATGTCCCACGATCACGTAATCGGCGGCGGCGGCCGTCGGGCGGGCCGGATAAAGGTGCGTCGGATGCTGGGAGCCATACAACGAAGGGCGGAGCAGTTCGGTCATGCCCGTGTCGAGCTTGAGGAACTCACGCTGTCCCGTGGACACCACGTCTTGGACGCGGGCCAGGACGGCGCCCGCGTTGGCGACGAGGAACGTGCCGGGCTCGATCTCCAGGCGGAGCCGGCGACCGTCGGCTTGGGCGAACTGCTCGAAGGCGACCTTGACGGGAGCCCCGACGACCTGCGGGTCGGTGCCCTTCTCCGTCGCGATGCGCGCGACCTTGTAGCCGCCGCCGAGATTCAAGGTGTGCACTCCCGGGAAACGACGTACCAAGGCCAGGCTCGCCGCCGAGACTTCCTGCCAGACGACCGGGTCGCTGCCCGAGCCGATGTGCGTGTGGATCCGGACGACCTTCAGCCCATGCTCGCGGACGATGGCCTGGGCCTCGTCGGCCCACTCGTGCCAGATTCCGAACGAGGAGTCCGGACCGCCCACGTTCGTCTTGCCGTTGCCGCCCGAACCGCGGCCGGGGTTGAAGCGCAGGCCGATCTCATGCCCGGGCAAGGCCTGGCCGATCCGGCGGAGCTGCTGGAGGGAGCACGCGTTGACGTGCGCTCCTTTATTAAGGAGGTCGACGAAATCGTCCGGCAGTTCCTGGGATGACAGGGAGATCCGGTCGGCGGGGACGCCGGCGTGCATCGCCCGGCGGACCTCCCAGCCGGAACTGGCGTCGAAGTGGAGTCCCTTGGCCGCGAACAGCTTGAGGATGGCCGCGTTGGGGCAGGCCTTCATCGCGAACCGGACGGTCAGCCCGAAGGCGTTCGGGAAGGCCAGCATGGCGTCGGCCTGGGCGGAAAGCGTGGCCTCGTCGTACACATAGCAAGGGGTGCCATGGGTGGCGGCGATCTGGAGGGCCGGAGCCGGAAGCAGGAAGCGATGGTTTTCCACGGGTGTGTTTCGGCGAGACTTTGGCAGGCCCGCCCTTCCCTTCCAGCCTTTTTGCGGATGATGACACCGCTTGCGTCCCCTCCCCTCGCCCCTTGGGATGGAGTTCGCCCAACCATGTCCGAACTCGAGACCATCGTCGCCGCCGCGACCCCGACCGGCCGCTCCGCCTTGGCCGTCGTACGTGTCGACGGGCCGCTGGCCGCCGGCATCGCGACGGCGGCGTTGCGCCGCTCCGCGGCCCCGGCCGAGAAGACCTCGACGCTGGGGATCTGGCGCGACCTCTCCGGCGAGGCCGTCGATCAGGTGGTGGTGGTGCTCTGGCGCGCGGGGCGCTCCTTCACCGGCGGGGACTCGCTGGAGATCACCTGCCACGGCAACCCGCTGCTCGTGCGTCGGCTCACCGCGGATTGCCTGGCGCGCGGGGCGCGCCTCGCGGAGCCCGGCGAGTTCACGCGTCGCGCCTACCTCGCCGGACGGATCGACCTCACGCAGGCGGAAGCGGTGGCCGACCTGATCCACGCCAGCTCCGAACGCGCGCTCGCCTCCGCGCGTCGCCAGCTGGCCGGCGAACTCGGCCGGCTGGTCGCGCGGTGGACCGACGACACGTTGCAGATCCTCGCGGAACTCGAGGCGCACATCGATTTCCCGGAAGAGGACATCCCGCCGGAGGATCCGCGCGGGCCCTCGGCCCGCTTGCTCGCGATCGCGTCAGAACTTTCCGCTTACGCGCGGACGGCCCAGCACGACGGCGCCCTCCGCGCCGGACTGCGCGTCGCCGTGGTGGGCGCCCCCAACGCCGGCAAATCGAGCCTGCTCAACGCGCTCACCGGCGCGGACCGGGCGATCGTCAGCCCGGAGGCCGGCACCACGCGCGACTACCTGGAAGCGCCCGTCGCCGGACTGCCGCTCGCGGTCACCGCGATCGACACCGCGGGCCTGCGCGAAGGCGGTTCCGACCTGGAGCACCTCGGCATGGCGCGCTCCCTGGAGCAGGCGCGCGGCGCCCACCTCCGGATCCTCGTCGTCGACGCCTCCGCGCCGCCCCCTGCCCTGCCGCCCGAGCTCCTCGCGCTGCTCGACCCCGCGAGCACGCTCGTGGTCGCGAACAAGGCCGACCTGCCCGCGCACCCGGGCCAGGCCGGCTTCCTGCCGAACCTAGCCAAGCTCTCCGCCTGCCTGCTGGATGGTCGCGACGCGGAGAGCCTGCGGTCGCGGCTGGGCGCCTTCCTCGTGACGCAGGAAATCGCCCCGGGCGCGGAGGAGCTGGTCGTGAGCGTCCGCCACGCCGAAGCGCTGGCCCGCGCCGCCACGGCGCTGAACGAGGCCGCGGCCCAATTGAAGGCACCCATCCAGACCGAGCTGGCGGCGGCCCAGGCCCGGCTGGCCCTGGACGCCCTGGGCGAGATCGTCGGACGCATTGATAATGAGCGTATGCTGGACAAGCTCTTCGCTTCCTTCTGCATAGGGAAGTGATTCCCTCTCGTGAGGGAGCGCCTATGCGACCTCACAAACAAATCCGCCTCGGGCCTGACCGCCCCTATGACGTCATCGTCTGCGGGGCCGGCCATGCAGGCGTGGAAGCAGCGCTCGCCGCCGCCCGCATGGGGGTGGACGTCCTCCTTCTGACCGGGAACGTCGACACGATCGCCCAGATGAGCTGCAACCCCGCCATCGGGGGCCAGGCCAAGGGGCATATCGTCCGCGAGATCGACGCCCTCGGTGGCGAGATGGGCCTGACCGCCGATGTCACCGGCATCCAGTTTCGGCTTTTGAATTCATCCAAAGGTCCGGCCGTCCAGGCCCCCCGGGCCCAATGCGACAAGAAGGCGTACCAGTTCCGGATGAAGCACCTCTGCGAGCTGCAGGAGGGGTTGACCATCTTCCAAGCCCAGGTCACCGGGCTGATCTTCAAGGCCGGCGCCGTGGTCGGCGTGCAGACCAACCTCGACCTCGCCTTCCACGCCCGGACCGTCGTCGTCACCACGGGCACTTTCTTGCGCGGCCTGATGCACATCGGGGCCAATAAAACCGAAGGAGGTCGGCTCGGTGATTTTAGTGCTAAGTCATTGTCTAGCAGTTTCTTAGAGGCTGGCATTGAGCTCCAAAGGCTTAAGACCGGCACTCCTCCGCGCATCCTCGGTTCTTCGATTGATTTCAGCAAATGCGAGGAGCAACCCGGAGACGTCTCCCCTACCCTTTTTGCCTTCCACGACACCCGTCGGCAGGAGGATTTGTTCCACGTGGAACAAGCGGGCGAACGGCTCCCTGGATGGTCCCCCGGGAGCGATCAGGTTTCCTGTTGGATGACTGAAGCGACCTGCGCCACGGGCAAGATCGTCCAAGAGAACCTCCACCTCTCTCCCCTCTATGGGGGTGAGATCAGCGGAGTCGGCCCCCGCTACTGCCCTTCTATCGAGGACAAGTTCGTGAAGTTCTCCGATAAGGATACCCATAAGCTCTATCTGGAGCCCGAAGGCCGCAATACCGACGAATGGTATATCAATGGCCTTTCAACCTCCCTGCCCTTCACTGTCCAACTGCAGATGCTGGCCTCTGTGCCTGGCTTAGAGCGCGCCGTCATGCTCCGGCCCGCTTACGCGGTAGAATACGACTTTGCGCCGCCCACCCAGCTCTACCCCACCCTTGAGTCCAAGAAAGTCGAGGGACTGTTCTTCGCGGGCCAGATCAATGGCACTTCCGGTTACGAAGAAGCGGCCGCCCAAGGCCTGGTCGCCGGAGTTAACGCAGCCTGCAAGGTCAAGGGACAGACCCCCATGGTAATTGGCCGTGATGAAGCCTATATTGGCGTATTAATTGATGATTTGGTGACCAAAGGGACTCAAGAACCCTACCGGATGTTCACGAGCCGGGCCGAATTCCGACTTCTTTTCAATCATGGGAGCGCCGAATTGCGCCTGAAAGACAAACTCCAGGAATTCGGCCTCGTGCCCGCCGATCGCCAGGCTCGCATCCAAACCAAGGCCGAAAAGGTAGCCCATTGGATCGAATACCTGGAAAAGCTCGCCATTCCTGGCGGCATCGCCGGCGACGTCATTCGACGCAACTGGGACTCAACCCCTAAAGACCTGCCGCCGACATTCTTGGCCGAAGCACCCGAAGTTCAGTCCGAAGTCATGTACCGGGTCAAATACCGCGGCTACCTGGAACGCGAAACGCGCAATGCCCGCAAACTGCACGACTTAGACTCATTTAAAGTCCCCGAAGGCTTTGATTTCTTGAAAGCCTATGGCTTGCGCATCGAAGCTCGGCAAAAACTGCAGGCCATCCAGCCCAAGACGCTGGGCCAAGCGAGCCGGATCAGTGGGGTTAATCCTGCCGATGTTTCGCTTTTGATGGTGCTTTTTAGGAGCAAAGCCTAAGGCCAAGGGCAGGGCGGGCAGGGCACTTGTTCCACGTGGAACAGGGTAGGTTAAGATTGCGGCCACTCCAGGTGACGTTCCTGTTTCTATGTTATGTAAGGTGTTGTTATTCAATGATTTGACAGATGAGATTTCACGCGTAACCTGTTCGCCCCATTCGTCACCTAACTCTGGCGCAAGCTCCATGGGTGCACTTAAGGTAGGGGATACCTTTATGGACGCCGAACACCTGAAACGCATCCTGATCGTCGACGACGAAGCCGACGTGACCGAGCTCTTGGATTATAAGTTCAAGCAGGCGGGCTACGCCATCCGGACCCTGAACGACCCGCTGCGCGCCATCGGTCTGGCCCGCGATTTTCGCCCCGACCTGATCATCCTCGACGTGATGATGCCCGAACTGACCGGCGTGCAGCTGCTGCGGATGGTCCGGGCGGACGCGCTCCTCCAGGACACGCCGGTGATCTTCCTGACGGCGAAGGGCGAGACGGCGGACAAAGTACGCGGGCTGGAATCAGGCGCCGATGATTATGTGACGAAGCCGTTCGACGCCCGCGAGCTGATGCTCCGGGCGCAGGCTTTGCTGCGCCGCGCCAAATCGGCCGCCGCCAAACCTTCGACGCGCCTCGCGGCCGGCGCCCTGATGCTCGACATCGAGCGCCATGAAGTGACCGCGGCCGGCAAGGTCGTGGAACTGACGGCCACCGAATTCAAGCTGCTCCGGATGCTGCTGGAGCGGAAGGGCAGGGTGCAGTCACGCGAAGAACTCCTCGCCGATGTCTGGAATTATTCGCCCGACCTCGAGACGCGCACCGTCGACACGCACGTCCGCCGCCTGCGCGAGAAGCTCGGGCCGGCGGGCGACGTGATCGACACGGTGCGCGGCGTCGGCTACCGCGTGAC
>JBDKKH010000120.1:0-2874 GCA_039796215.1 Verrucomicrobiota bacterium | reverse complement strand
ACGACAAGCTCTCCCGCGAGACCCTCAAGGAGATCCACAAGCAGCTTCCTAAGCAGAAGTTCGGCGTCTTCGACACCGCCTTCGACAACGGTTCCATCATCCTCTCTCTCCGTAAGGATATCGGCGCCGTCCGTAACGAGGAAGAAGCCCTTAAGGAAATCTTCCGCAAGCTCCGCCCCGGCGAGCCAGTCAACGTCAAGGGCGCCCGCGCCCACATGCAGCGCCTCTTCCAGGACCCCCTGCGTTATGACCTCGGCCGCGTCGGCCGTTACAAGCTCAACCAGAAGCTGGGCCTCGACGTCTCGCTCGACACCCGGACGATCACCCCGGAGGACATCGTCGAAGCCACCAAGCTGCTCTGCAAGCTCAGCGCCGGCGACGGCGCCATCGACGACATCGATCACCTCGGTTCCCGTCGCGTCCGCAACGTGGGCGAACTGCTCGCCAACCAGTGCCGCGCCGGTCTCAAGAACGTCGTCAAGACGGTCAAGGCCCGCATCAATGAGTACGACCAGAGCGTCGACTCGATCACCCCTCAGAAGCTCGTCAACCCGAAGCCTTTCGGCAACGCCATCCGCGAGTTCTTCGCGCGCAGCCAGCTGTCCCAGCTGATGGACCAGATCAACCCGCTGGCCGAACTGACGCACAAGCGCCGCCTCTCCGCCCTCGGGCCCGGAGGCCTCAACCGCGACCGCGCGGGCTTCGAGGTCCGCGACGTCCACCCGTCCCACTACGGACGCATCTGCCCGATCGAGACCCCGGAAGGTCCCAACATCGGCCTGATCAACTCCCTTTCCACCTACTCGCGCATCAACGAGTTCGGCTTCATCGAAGCGCCGTACCGGAAGGTCGTGCGCGGCAAGGTCTCGAGCCAGGTCGAGTTCATGACGGCCGACCAGGAAGAGAAGTTCAAGGTCGCCCAGGCGAACTCGGAACTCGACGACGCCTCCCGCCTCAAGGGCAAGGTGACCGTCCGTTTCCGCGACGACATCCTCGAAGTCGACCCGGAAGACGTCGACTACATGGACGTCTCTCCGCAGCAGGTCGTCTCGGTCGCCGCCGCCCTCATCCCGTTCCTCGAGCATGACGACGCGAACCGCGAGCTCATGGGTTCGAACATGCAGCGACAGGGCGTACCCCTCGTCGTCACCGAAGCTCCCTTCGTCGGCACCGGCCTCGAGCGCCGCGTCGCCATCGACTCCAAGACGGTCATCGTCGCCGAAGGACCCGGCATCGTCGCCGCTTCCGACTCGCGCCGCATCATCGTGACCAAGGACGGCGAGGTCGCCCCGGCCCAGCTCGAGAACAAGAAGTTCAAGAGCGAGCCTTCGAAGGGCGTCTACGTCTACGACCTCCGCAAGTTCCTCAAGACCAATTCCTCCACGTGCTTCAACCAGCGTCCGCTGGTCCGCCGCGGCGACAAGGTGAAGCAGGGCGACATCATCGCCGACGGCGCCGCCACCGACAAGGGCGAGCTCGCCCTCGGACGCAACGTCCTGGTCGGCTTCATGCCCTGGAACGGCTACAACTTCGAAGACGCGATCCTGCTCTCCGAACGCATGCTGACGGACGACGTCTTCACCTCCGTCCACATCGAGGAGTTCGAAGTCACCGCCCGCGACACCAAGCTCGGGCCTGAACAGATCACCCGCGATATCCCGAACCTCGGCGAGGAAGCCCTGCGCAACCTCAACCGCGACGGCGTCATCCGCATCGGCGCCGAGGTGAAGCCCGACGACATCCTCGTCGGCAAGATCACCCCCAAGTCCGAAGGCGACCTCGCCCCGGAAGAGAAGCTCCTCCGCGCCATCTTCGGCGAGAAGGCCCGCGACGTGAAGGATACCTCCCTGCGCGTCCCCTCCGGCATCTCCGGCATCATCATGGACGTCAAGGTCTCCTCCCGGACCGACAAGGACGACGGCCGTCTCTCGCCCAACGACCAGCGCCGCGCGCTCAAGAAGGTCAACGAAGAGTACCGCACCGCCGACTCCCGCCTGCGCGAAGAGATGACCGAGTCGCTCTCGAACATCCTCCTCGGCGAGAAGATCCCGCTGGACGTCAAGAACTCGGACACCGGCGAGGCCATCATCCCCGCCAACCGCAAGATCACCAAGACGCTCCTCCGCCGCCTGGCCTCCGTCTCCCGCTCCATCGAGATGAACGACTCGCCGGTGAAGCAGAAGATCCGCCAGATCGTCGACGGTTACCACCGTCGCTTCGACGAGCTTGAGCAGGAACGCGCCCGCAAGGTCGAAGCCATCGAACAGGGCATCGACGAAGGCGGCGCCATCAAGAACGTCAAAGTCTACATCGCCACCAAGCGCAAGATCCAGGTCGGCGACAAGATGGCCGGCCGTCACGGCAACAAGGGCGTCGTCGCCCGCATCGTGCCGGTCGAAGACATGCCTTACCTCGCCGACGGCACCCCCGTCGACATCTGCCTCAATCCGCTGGGCGTGCCTTCGCGCATGAACGTGGGCCAGGTCCTCGAGACGCACCTCGGCTGGGCTTGCTCCAAGCTCGGTCTGAAGATGGCCACTCCCATCTTCGACGGCATCCCGGAAAAGCAGATCCGCGAATACCTCAAGCAGGCCGAACTGCCGGAGACCGGCAAGGCCATGCTGATCAACGGCCACACCGGCGAAGCCTTCGACCAGGACGTCGTGGTCGGCTACATCTACATGATGAAGCTGAACCACCTCGTCGCGGACAAGATCCACGCCCGCGCCACCGGCCCGTACAGCCTCATCACCCAGCAGCCGCTCGGCGGTAAGGCGCAGTACGGCGGCCAGCGCTTCGGCGAAATGGAAGTCTGGGCCCTCGAAGCCTACGGCGCCGCCTACACGCTGCAGGAGCTCCTCACCGTCAAGTCCG
>JBDKKH010000119.1:0-6052 GCA_039796215.1 Verrucomicrobiota bacterium | reverse complement strand
CGCGCTGGTTGTCCACGGGGCCGTCCGTGCCGGGCACGCAGGGCACCTTGGCGGCGGCGGCGGTCTGGCGGGCGACGGCCTTGTCGCCCATCTTGCGGATGACTTCCGGGCTGGGTCCGATGAACTTGATGTTCGCGGCGGCGCACTTCTCGGCGAAGCCGGCGCGCTCGGAGAGGAAGCCGTAGCCGGGGTGGATGGCGTCGACGTTGGTGATCTCGGCGGCCGAGATGATGCGATCCTCGCGCAGGTAGGAATCCTTGCTCGGGCCGGGCCCGATGCAGACGGCTTCGTCGGCCAGCTGGACGTGGAGCGACTGTTCGTCGGCCTGGGAGTAGACCGCGACGGTCTTGATGCCCAGCTCCCGGCAGGCGCGGATGACGCGAAGGGCGATTTCGCCGCGATTGGCGATGAGGATCTTGTTCATGCTCGGAAGTCGTCGCTCAGCCGACCTTCACGCGGAAGAGAGGCTGACCGAATTCGACCGAGGTGCCGTTGGCGACGAGGCACTCGACCACCGTGCCCGAGATCTCGGACTGGATCTCGTTCATGACCTTCATGGCTTCGATGATGCAGACCACGGAGTCGGCCTTGATCGGCGAGCCGACGGTGACGAACGGAGGGTTTTCCGGGGAGGGGGTGGCGTAGAAGGTGCCGACCATCGGGGAGGTCACCAGCTTGATGCTGGGGTCCGCGACGGGGGCTGCGGCCGGAGCCGGGGCGGCCACGGGGGCCGGGGCGGGCGCCGCGACAGGGGCGGCCGCGGCCACGGGGGCCGGCGCGGCGGCCAAGGCGCGACCGGGGAGGTCGCGCTTGATGCGCAGCTTGAATTCCTGGTCCTGGATTTCGAATTCGGAAAGATCCGACTTCTTCATTAAATCCACGACTTGTTTAATCTTATTTAGGTCCAAGGTAATGTCCTCCGTGAGGGGGTGTGCTCTCTCTGATACAGGGTATCAGGGGTACAAATCAACCCATCATTCCAAAAGCGAGGGGGGCATTTTACCTAAGTCTTTGCCCTGCTGAGGCTTAATCATGTCCTTGAGGGTGGCAAAATTACGGGTTTCGGGCTTTGCCAAGGGGCCGGTGAGCTTGATTTTTGCTAGGCTGACCAAGGCGCGGTTGAGGTTAATGATGTCGATCGGGTCAAATCCTTGTTTCCGGGGCAAGGAGAAGTCCCCTTCGAAGTCGAGGGTCGCTGCTTTCAGGTCCAGTTCGCCGACCAAGTCCAGCCTGGCCTGTGGGCCGGTGATCGCCATGTCCGGGAAGTAGGCCCGACCATCCAGACAGCCGAAGGAGCCCTTGGCTTCGGTGAGTTCATAGGTGGTCGCCCCGACTCCCAAGGCTTCCAACAGGTTCGAAACTCCCCCGAGGAGCCTTACTTTACGGAGCTCGGAGTCCTCCAAGGCATAGCGACCCCGGCCTCTCGCCATTTTCAAGTCCTTGAAGTCGACTTCGCCGCTGAAGGCCAGGTCTAGTCGGCTCCGGCCCTTCGGGGCGAGGTTCTGGGTGGATGCGGACTCCAGGGAGGGTGACCCGGCGAACATCGCCCCGACGACCGCGGGGTCGCAACGGACCAGTCCGAGTTCGACCTTGGCCCGGCTCAATGGGTCTCCTGCAAGGGCAAGCACCGCCTGGCCGCCGGCGAAGCCCGCATGGGCGGAGATGCGCAGGCCTTTGCCTAGGCCGGTTGCCTCCGCTTGCAGGGTTTCGCCGCGCACCCCCCAGGCGTTGAACGTTCCCTCGCAAGAGGCTCGGACCCGAAGGGTCGGCGCGGACTCGCCTGGGGCGAGTTCGAGGCTGAGCCGGCGGGCGGCGGGCAGTTCCAGTCCGCGTAAGGTCTCGCCCAAGGCCGCGCCGCCGCAGCGGGCCGCGATCCAGGGCTGCAAGTCACCCTCCAAGCGGATGACCGGGCCGGCCAGGGCGACCGGCCGCGACCAATCCCACGTCGCGGTGCCGTCGACGGAGCCATCGGCCTCGCTGGCGCCTCCTGCCAGGCCGTGTAAGCCGATGAAGGTCCGGCGAGGGTCGGCGTCGACGGAGACTTCGACGCGCCGGAAGGGAGCGCCGAGGAATTCGAAGCGACGCAAGCGCACGCGCCCCTTGGTCACGGCGGTCTCTTCTCCCCAGCGTCCACGGACTTCGATGAAGGCGAACGGACGTTCGGCGAGGGTGAAGTCGCGCCAGAGGTCGACCCACCACTTGCCGAGGATCACGTCGAGCGACGCTGGGGCGATGTCGCCGCGCAGGCCTAGCCGGAAGGCTCCTCCGGCCCGGGGCTCCAGATCGGCTTCGCCCCGCACGGAAGCCAGTCTGAGCTCGCGCAAGAGGAGGGGTGCGGCGAGTCGCCCAGGTTCGTAGTCGAAACAGGTCCGCAGGGGCTGACCTTCGGTCGGCGCGATGCTCTCGGCGGAGAGGCCGAGTCCTCGGAATCCGCTCGCGGCAATCTCCCCGCTCACCTTTCGGGGCGCGCCTTCGCGGGTGAGGCTTGCCGAGATCCCGCGCAGGAGGACCTCGCCCGTGAGCGACACGCGTGCTTCGCGCAAGGCGGGCCCGATCATCGGCGCGTCAGCCAGCTCGGCGGCGGCGATGGCCGCCTGCTCGACATGGATCGCGAAGTCGCCGTCGGCCTGGCGGGAGAGCGAGCCGATCGCCCAGGAGGCGTCGGTCGTCAGCCGATAGGTCGCATGCTTGTTCGGCTTCAGGAATTCTTCGGAGCGCAGGGTGATGCGAGGCAGGAAGACGCCTCCCCCTTTCACCGTCGAGAGCGCGAGGCGAAGTTCGCCCCCGCCGGCGTCGGCGCCTTCGGCGGTCAGTTCGGCGCGCCTCGCCGACCATCCGCCCCATGCCAGGTCGCGGGCTTCGCCTGACAGTCTCCACTTCCCCAGCCGACCATCGGCGCCTATTTGCGCCACGCCGCTCAGGCGAGGCGCATGAGCGCGGATGCGTCCGGCGATGGGATCAAGCCAGTCATCCCCGAGCAAGGCGGCGAGGGTCAGTTCAGTCCGGCCGTCGGCTTGGCCGGCGCAACGGGCCGTCACCGAAGCTCCGCTCGAGCGCTCCGCCCAGCGCGCGGCGGTTTCAAGGTCGGCGAGCACCGCGGCCAGCCGACGCGAGGGAGTCCCTTCGGCGGCTTGATCGAAGCGCAGGGATTGCACGGGCAGTTCGCCGACGATCCGGCAGGTGATCTTGCCGCTGCGTACCTGGGCGTTGCGCAGCTGGAACCAGCGGCCTTCGCGCGCGAGGTCCAGGCTGAGTTCGTCGACGAGACGACGCCGGACGCCATCGCGCGCGAGGGCGGCGGGACACCAGACCCGTCCGCCGCTCAGGCGCAGCTGGGTCAAGGCTACTTCGCCGGCCAGCAGGCTGCCCGGATGCAGGGCCGCTTCGAGCCGGGCGGCTTCGAAGATCTCGCCGCTCAGCCCGGCGACCGCGATCGTGAGGTCGTCCGCCGCCAGGGAGAGATCGGGTTGGATCCAGAAGGCGCGGGCGCGGACCTGGACGCCTTGCGTGGAGAGGGCGGCCGCGAGCCGGTCGCCGATGAACTCGGGAAGCCGGGCCGGCCGGTCGAGATGGACCAGCCAGCATAAGGCCGACAGGACCGGAAGGAGCAGCCAGAGGCAGGTGCGCGCAAGGCCGCGAAGGAAGCGCCGCGTCGGGGTGATGGACGCGGGCCGGCTCATCGCCCGGGCTCGGCGAGCAGCGGGAGAAGGGTCGCCGCGAGGGTCGGTTCCAGGACGAACGCGTCATCGTCGGACTCGTCGCGCATCAGCAGGGTGCGTCCATCGACGGGCGCCGAGCAGAGGTAGGTGCGGATCGTTTCGCTGGCCGCGCCGGCGCCGGTCGCGGCCTGGTCGGTGACCCGTAGTTCGAACGCCCACGCGCCGGCGCCGGTGTCGCGTCCGGAAAATTCCAGCGCCTTGACTTCGGCGCAACCGAGGGCGAGCCGCCGGGCGCTGGCCGGCTCGAGCCGCCCGGCTCCCGCCCAGTTGCCATCCGGTCCGAGCCGGGCTTCGCCCAGCACCTTGCCGTCGGACCGCGCGGTCAGGCGGAGGCCGCTGACGCGCGCGCCCTGCGGCAGGACGGCGACGGCGCGTCGGCGCCAGGCCGGCGGTTCCACGTTGAGGTAGCCGCCGTCGAGCATCGAGACGTCGCAGATGGCCGCCAGCGGCGCGCCCTTGGCATGCACCAGCCGGGCGCCCGCGCCGCGGGCGGGGTCTTCCGCGAAGGTGAGCGTGATGCGCTCGGCGCCGAATTCCAGCTCCACCGTAGGCAGGCCCGCCGGCGTCGGCGAGACGGGGACGGAGACGGCCGGGACGCTCGGCGCGCCCGCTTCGACGGCGGTCCGGCGGGCGGCGCGCAGACGGGAGAGCGCGTCGAGGAAGCGGGTGATCGTGCGCGCGTCGCCTTCGCGCCGGCGGGTGGCCGTCGATCCTGGGGCGACCGGGATCTCCCAGCGCGGTTCGTCGCCGCCGCCTTCGAGGCGATGCAAGGTCAGGCTCCGGCCTCCGGCGGTGACGGTGAAGCCCGTCACGAGGGCGGGGTCGAAGTCGGCGGGCCGCGCGTCGGCGAGCGTCTCGCGGGCGTTCAGCCAGTCGCGCAGGTCTCGGGCTTCGACCAGGAACACCGCGGGATTCTCTTCGAGCTTGGCGCAGAGCAGGCCGGGCTGGTTCGGCGCGGGATTGCCGATGAGGAGCACCTGCCGGCGGGAGTTGCCTTCGAGCGCGATCCGTAACGTCGGCGCGGCGAGGCCGGTCACGGCTTCGGCCAGCTCCGTGAAGCGGCTCGCCCGCAGGTTTGTCAGATCGGCCACGGCGCGGGCCGTCGCGTCTGGGTCGGCGAGGGCGTCGACCGGCGTCTCGAAGCGCCACTCAGGGAGCTGCACCTTGCGCCCCACGCGCGGCCGAGCCTCGGAAGTGAGCGCCGTCACCGACTCGCTGTCCGCGGAGCGCCGGCGGACGGAGACCGCCCGGGCCTCGAAGTCCGCGATCTCGAAGATGCGGTCGACGCGGTAGCTTTCCGCCGAGGTGGCCAAGGCCGCGGCGATGGCCTCAGGCAGGGGCACCAGGCGCCGCCCGTCTTCGGTCAGGAGAAAGTGGTGACGCGTCGCCGGTTGGATGCCGATGCGGGCTTCGACCGTCGCGCCGCCGTCGCCGACGACCTTGAGGGTCCAGCGGGGAGGATCGAGGCCGTAGTCCTTCAGGGTGGCGCCGTTGGCCTTGGTTTCCTCGACGTCGAACCCGCGTTCGGTGCTGATGAAGCGGAGTTCGTCGATCAGGCGTTGCACCGACCAGATGTTGGCCGTCCATTCGAAGGGTTCCAGGACCCGCCAGCCGGCGGTCCGGCGTTCCAGCACGAGGCGGGCCGCGCCTTCGGTCAGCACGATACGGGCGGGGTCGGGCGGAAAGAGCTGGGTCTGCGTCACCGCGACCGGCTGGTGGCCTGACGCCGCTCGCCAGACGAATCCGAAGACGATCAGGTTGGCCAGCAGGAGGAGGACGGTGGTGCGGGAGATCCGCATAGGCACGTCAACTTCTGCGGCGCCACACGGAAACCGCAAGCCCGACTGCGAGCACGGCGAGCGGCACCAAGGCGAAGCGGACCGCGAGGGCCCAGAAGTCGGCGGCGGTGGCGGTCAGTTGGAACTCTCCTTCGCCCCGGGCGGGAAGGGAGACGGCGCGGTCGCGGTCGCTGAGCCAGGCCGCGGCCTGGGTCAGGAACGCCTGATTGCCGCCGCGCTCGAGCCGTTGGTTGGCGGCGATCTCGGACGTCCCGACGACGACGAGCCGGCCGCCGGCGGCGCCCACGCCTTGTCGGATGCCGGTCGCCCGTTCGGCGGCGACCACGGCGCACACGGGCGCGGCTTGGTCGCGGTCGGCGTCAAAGCGCAGAGGGCGGCGGGTCAGGTCGGTCTCGCCCCAGGCGGCGTCCGAGGAGAACACGAGCTGCCATACGCCCAGCGTGCTGTCGGGGGCGCTGCCCTCGTCGAAGCGCGCCGGGCGGACCCGGGCGGCCACCAAGGGAAGATTCTGCTCCTTGAGCGCCTTGGTGAGCG
>JBDKKH010000118.1:0-31966 GCA_039796215.1 Verrucomicrobiota bacterium | reverse complement strand
GTCTTGAGGGTGTCGCGGAGACCGACGATTTCGATTTCTTCGCCGACCTTGATGACGCCGCGCTCGATACGACCGGTGGCGACGGTGCCACGACCGGTGATGGAGAAGACGTCTTCGACGGACATCATGAAAGGCTTGTCGGTTTCGCGCTTCGGCTCAGGGATCTCGGCGTCGAGAGCGTCGAGGAGGTTCTGGATGGCCTGTTCGCCTTCGGGCTTGGCCTCGAGAGCGGCGGTGGCGGAACCACGGACGATCTTGGCGTTGTCGCCGTCGTACTGGTACTTGTTGAGGAGGTCGCGGACTTCCATCTCGACGAGGTCGATGAGGTCAGGCTCGGAGAGGTCGACCTTGTTGAGCCAGACGACGATCTTCGGCACGCCGACCTGGCGGGCGAGGAGGATGTGCTCCTTGGTCTGGGGCATGACGCCGTCGGCGGCGGAGACGACGAGGATCGCACCGTCCATCTGGGCGGCGCCGGTGATCATGTTCTTGACGAAGTCAGCGTGGCCCGGGCAGTCGACGTGGGCGTAGTGGCGGTTGACGGACTCGTACTCGACGTGCGAGGCGGCGATGGTCACGGTCTTCGTGGCGTCGCGGACGGTACCGCCCTTGGTGATTTCGGCGTAGGACTTGGTCTCGGCCAGGCCCTTGCGAGCCTGCACGGCAACGATGGCCGCGGTGGTGGTCGATTTGCCATGGTCAATGTGACCGATGGTACCGACGTTGACGTGAGGCTTGGTGCGATTGAACTTCTCTTTGGCCATGGTTTTTGGTGGTGAGGAGGTGGTTAGGTTTGGTGTGTGGAAAGTGGTGGAGCCCCCGACTGGATTTGAACCAGCGACCTCGTCCTTACCAAGGACGCGCTCTGCCAACTGAGCTACAGGGGCGAACCGTCGACGTACTTAAGACGCGAAGGGAAGGGTTTGAATGACCATCCAAAACCCCATCGTCAAGCGGATTTTTGCAAGGGTTTTACACCCCCTTTGGGGGCTCAAGGGCCGACGATCAAGCGGTACTGCCCAGGGGCGAGTTTCTGCCCCCAAGGCACCCCGGCAGCCCATCGGATAATCGTCGCATCTAAGTCCGAGCTGCCGCTACGCCTCAAGATGGCCCCCAAGGGGGCTTTGCCCAGTGTGTCTACCGTCAGAAGGCACTCAAAATTTCCTTCAAAAACAAGGCTCGTGGGGGTTGTAATGTTATTTTTGCTATTTAATTCATAAAAGTGGGCTATTTTCCCATTAATAATGGGCTTACTAGCCCCACCTTGAGGGTATAACTCGTAAAATCCGGCACGGGAATCGATGGCTGCGTCTCGGAATGACCTCATTCCGAAGGTGGCAAAGGGGTCTTGGCTCGCCAAAGGGATGGCCTGAGCGGGCGCGGGGATGTTCTGAACCGGTATTTGAAGGCCAGATCCGAGGCTCAAAGGGCGGGCCGGATCGAATTGCAGCACCGGGGAGGGACGCTCGAAAGGGGCATCTTCGGGTTGACCAAACCTCCCCTGCCCTACCCCTTCGGCTTTCGCTCGCTGCGGAATATAGACCGCCGAGGAGTCCAGCAGGATGACGCTCTCCGTCCGCACGTCCCCCGCAGGGACGAGCCGGACGGTGCTCATCAAGGGCTGAGCCGACGGCTGCGGGGTGGCACCAGGGGCGAAAAGCAGAAGCGCCAGGACGAAGACGCAAAAAGCGCTGAGCAGGGCGGTCCTCGTCAACGGCGGAAGCCGGCCGCCCGTCAGGTTGCGAATGGTGGACAGCGCGCCCATCGCTCAACGGTCCGCCGGACGCTCCGCCACGGCGACACGCGCCAGCGCGCCTCGCCCGTCGCGAAGATAATTCAAGGTGAGCACCTCGCCCGGTCGGCGGCGCGAGATGGCCAGTCGCAGGTCGTTCCAGTTATCGATCGGCTTGCCATCAAGCCCCACGATGACATCCCCCTCGCGGAGGCCGGCCTTGGCCGCCGGCATCCCGTCGCTCACGGCGGTCAGACGTACGGCGCCGGCCTTGCCGATCGACAGCTTGGCCGACTCGGCGACCGAGATGTCCTCGCCCTGGACTCCGATGAGTCCGCGCACGACGCGCCCGTCCTTGGCCAGGTCGCTGGCCACTGAGAGGATGAGGTTGGCGGGGATGGCATAACCCAGGCCGACGCTGCCGCCGGTGCCGGATTTGATGGCGGTGTTCATCCCTAGGAGACGCCCTTGGAAATCAATCAAAGGTCCGCCGCTGTTGCCCGGATTGATCGCCGCGTCGGTCTGGATGAAGTCCTCGAAGGCCATCCCCATGCCCAGTTTACCGGAACGACTCAGCGCGGAGACGATGCCGGAAGTCACCGTCATGCCGGCGTCGAGAGGATTGCCGATGGCGAAGACCACGTCGCCCACCCTGGCCTTCTCGCTATCGGTGAAACGCGCGAAGGGCAGCCCTTCGCCTTCGATCTTCAAGACGGCGATATCCGTCCCCGCATCCACGCCGAGCACCTTGGCGCGGAATTCACGTCGGTCGGCCAGCTGGACGATGACCGTCTTGGCCACGCTGCGACGGTCCTCCGCCAGCACGACGTGGCGATTCGTGATGACGTAACCGGACGGATGGATGATGGTGCCGGAGCCCAGACCCATCGGCAGGAGAACCTCCCCGGTCTTCTCGTCCTGCATGACCTTGTCGGGATTGATCCGCCCGCGATAACGGTTGAGCACCGACGCGGGGATGACTTCGGCCGTCCGGATGCTCACGACGGCGGGCATGATGCGGGCGAGCATGTCCGCATAACTCGCCCCGGGCGCGGCCCGGTCGACCGGCCTCGGGTCGGTCTCGAAGGTTACGCCGGCGAGCGCCAAAGCCGGCAAGAGGACAAGCGCGGAGAGTTGACGGAGCATGACGGCCACAGCCTAACCCGCCTCCCTCCTTTTGCAAGCGACCTCAGCGGGCCATCGTGAACCCGGCACCCGGCTGATTCGGCTCGGCCTCGTCGCGCTCCTTGTTGAAGCGCATCGAGAAAAGGCGGGTGACCCCCTTCTCCTGCATGGTCGCTCCGAAGATCGCATCCGCCGCCGAGACGGTCCGTTTGTTGTGGGTGATCACCAGGAACTGGGAGAAACGGGTGAATTCACGGATGATGTCCGTGAAGCGGTTCACATTGGCGTCGTCCAGGGGGGCGTCGAGTTCGTCGAGCACGCACAACGGGGAGGGCTTCACCATGTAGATGGCGAAGAGCAGCGCGACGGCCGTCATCGTGCGCTGGCCCCCGGAAAGAAGGGAGATGCCTCGCAGCTTGGTGCCCGGAGGCTGCGCGATGATCTCGATGCCGCTCTCGAGCGGGTCTTCGGCCTGCACCATGGTGAGGTCGGCGGTTCCGCCGACGAAGAGGCGCTCGAAGGTGAACTTGAAGTTCTTGCGGACCTGCTCGAACGTCTCGGTGAAGAGCTTGAGGGAGGTCTCGTTGAGTTCTTCGATCGCCTTGGTGAGCTCGCCCTTGGCCTTCCAAAGGTCGTCGCTCTGCTTGGTGAGGAAGTCGTGACGCTCGCGGAGGGAGGAGTATTCCTCGACCGCCACGAGATTGACCGACCCCATCCCGGCCATGCGGTCGCGGAGTTCGGAGATCTCGCGGACCAAGGGCGGCCAGTCGGCGGATTCCATCGCCGTGAGGTCTTCCGCGGTGGGCTCGCCGCGGCGTACCACGGTCTTCGGGGCGGGACGGGCGGAATCTTCGTCGGCATCCTCAAGGTCGTCGTAACTGGCGACGCCTTCGGGCTCGCCGTCGGCCAGCCAGAGCTGGAGCCGCCAATCGACCTCGGCGACGTCGAGCTGGTGGTCGGCCTGGACCTTCTCGACGATGAAGCCGCACTGCGAGGTCTGCTCGGCCAGCGAGACCTCGAGGCCTTTGAGCCGGCCGTCGGCGAGACGCAGGCGGTCGCGCTCGACGGAAAGGACACGGTCTTCGGACTCGACGCCGGCGTCGAGTCCCGTGAGTTCGCCCCGGGAGACGTCGAGGCCCGCGGCCGCGACGTCGATCTCGCCCGCCATGCGGACGGAGGCTTCGCGGGCTTCGACGGACTTGGCCTTCAGCTCCGCGATGAGTTTCTCGTTCTGGCCGGCTTCGATGCGGCGGGAGTTGAGACGGGCGACCGCTTCCGCCCGACGGGATTCGAGTTCGGCGACCTCGCGTCCGACGAGCTCCAGGCGCTGACGCTGCTCGGCGTGCGCGAGTCGCGCCTCTCCGAGGGCGTTGCGGCGGAGGTCGGATTCGGCGCGGGCCTTTTCCAGACGGCCTTCGCCTTCGGCGATGGTGGCGCGCAGGGCGGCGACCTGGGCGTCCTTGGCCGTCAGGGTCTCCTGGGCGCGGTCCCGGCGTTTGAGCGCCTCGACCTTGGAGTTCTCGATCTCGGCGAGCTGGCGCTCTTCGCGGGCGATGCGGTCGTCCGCGGCCGTGAGCGTCTGGCGCGCGGATCGCTCGTCGGCCTGCGCCACGGAAAGTTCCTGGGCGGCGAAACGGGTGGCGTCGCGAGCGGCGGAAACATCGAGCTCATTGGCGTCCATCGCCGACTGCAGGCCGAGGGCCTTCTCGTTCAACGTGGTCAGCTGGTCGTTCTCGGCCTCCAGCGCGGTGCGGACCGTGCGGATCTCGCTTTCACGGGAGAAGACCCCGGAGCCGGCGTTCGCGGCGGCCTTGCGAGGCTTGCCCGCGTAGACCAGACCGCGACGATCGACCAGATCGCCGTCGGTCGTCGCGACGAGGAAGAATTCAAAACCGGGATTGGCGCGCCACCAGGCGATGAAGTCCCCTAGCGAGGGGCAGACGTAGCATCCGTCGAACAGATTGGCGACGAGCCGGGCGTGCTCCGGCGACTTCGAACGGACGGCCGAAGTGGCCGGACGCAGCCAGTCCGGGGCGCTCGAACCAGCGCGGGATGCCGGCGGAGCCTCGACTTGGAATACCGCGCGCCCCAGCTGTCGTTCGCCCATCTTGGCGACGATGCCCGGCAGGAACTCGGCGGAATCAAGGGCGACGGCCTCGGAGGCCGCGCCGAGGATGTTCTCAAGGGCGGCCGCGGCGCCGATATCGACGACGGTGACGAGGTCGGCCAAGGCCGAGGCCTTGCCTGAACGAAGTTCATCGGCGAACTCTCCGCGCAGGACCGCCTTGGCGGCCTCGGAGAAACCTTCGAGCCGGGACTGCATCTGCTCGAGCAGACCGAGCTGGGCCGAAAGCTTGGCGACCTTGCGATCCTGTTCCGAGATGGTCTGCTGCATGGCCCGGAACTCGACCAGGAGCTCCCGGCCTTTTTCGGTCGCTTCCTGTTCCGCCGTGCGGGCGGCCTGCGAATCCGCATGGCGGGTCGTGACGACGGCGCCCGACTCGGTCACGCGGCGCTCGAGAGCCTCACGTTCCTGCTTCGCCTGGCTCAAGGAGGCCGACAAATCGACGTGTCGGGACTGGTAGCCCCGAAGATCGACTTCCAGATTGGTGACGTCGCCGCGGGCGCGCGTCATCTCCCCTTCGGAGACGAGGATGTCCTGACGGGCGCGGCGGAGGACGTTCTCCGCTTCCACGACCGCCCGGGCGGCTTCTTCGACCTGGGACGTCTTCTCGCGGTAGGCCGCATCGGTGGCGGAAACGGAACCGGCCGCGCTGTTCTTGGCGTCGGAGCTGCCACGCAGACGCAATTCGAACTCGGCGATGGACGACTCCGCGTCATGGGCTTCGCGCCGGACCTCGCCGAGGCGCGAGGAAAGGTCATCGGAACGGAGATCCGCCGTGCGGGCTTCGTTCTCCGCGTTCTCGCGTAATGTGCGCAGCTCGAACAGCGCCTGTTGGGCCAGCTGGACCTGCTCGGCCAGTTCGGCCCTACGGGCGCGGGCCTGCTGCAAGGCGGCCTCGCGATCGCGGAGTCCGTCGGTCAACGCCGTGACTTCCAGACGACAGGCCGACGCATCGGCCTCCAAAGCGGCCACCTGGGCGCGGCGGTCGCCGAACTGCTTGGCATGCCAGGCGAGATCGAGATGGGTGAACCGGTGACGTAGGCGGCGGTAGCGCAAGGCCTTGGCCGCCTGGCGGCGCAAGGTGGCGATCTGACGGCCGACTTCGCTGACGACATCGGTGATGCGGGCGAGATTGGCGTCGACGCCGCTGAGCTTGTTCAAGGCTTCGCGGCGCTGGGACTTGTAACGGGTGATGCCCGCGGCCTCTTCGAAAAGGTAACGTCGCTCGGCCGGATTGGCGGAGAGGATCTGGTCGATCTGCCCCTGCACCATGAAGGAGTAGGACATGCGGCCGATGCCGGTGTCCATGAACAGACGCTGGATGTCCTTCAGGCGCGACGGCTTTCCGTTGATGAAGTAGTCACTCGCCCCCTCCCGATGGAGGCGGCGCATCACGGACACCTCGGCGAAGGCCGTGCCGAGCTCTTTCTCGCAATCCGCGAAGATCAGTTCGACCTCGCACTGCGGCAGGGGCTTCCGGCGGTCCGTTCCCGCGAAAATGACGTCCTGCATCGCCGGGGCGCGCAGGGACTTCGCGGACTGCTCCCCGAGGACCCAGCGGATGGCGTCCACGATGTTGGACTTGCCGCAGCCATTGGGTCCGACCACGGCGGTCACCCCCGGACGGAGCTCAATGCGGGTCCGGTCGGCGAAGCTCTTAAATCCGTTGGCGACGATTTCCTTGAGGTACATCGAGGGGTGAGCAGGGACGATTGCCCTCCCCTCCCCCTGCCGCAAGCGTCTAGTGCCCGCCAGGAGGGCCACTTATTCACGGTTACAATCCTTGAGGTTTCGGGGTTGACGAATGGCCTCCCCCCTTGTTCTTTCGACCCTCCAAACGCTCACATGTCCGTAGAAATCAAGATTCGCAAAGGCGAGACCGTCGACAAGGCTCTCCGCCGCCTCAAGAAGAAGATCGATCGCGAAGGCATCATCAAAGACGCCCGTGCCAAGCGCGGCTTTGAGAAGCCGGCCGAACGCCGTCGTCGCAAGAAGAAGGTCAAGAACTTCGGCGCCTACCTGCGCAAGAAGTGGGACAACGCCTGAGCGTCGTCCGCAGACCCTGAGACCGAAGGCCCGTCATGCAGACGGGCCTTCTGCTTTGGCGGGCTCCGCCGGCACGAACGCCAACAAAATGGGCCGAACCCGGAGGTTCGGCCCATGAGCTCGGCGAAGCCGCGAGGGCTTAGCGGAGGAACAGCAGTTCCTGGTAGGACGGCAGCGGCCAGTACTCGTCGGCCACGATCTCTTCGAGCGCGTCGGCTGCGGAGCGGACCTTGAGCATGGCCGGGAGGACCTTGTCGCAGGAATGCTTGGCCTGGGCGTGCGTGTCGGACTTCGTCACTTCACGGGCTACGTCGAGGGCCTCGATGGCCGAGGAGAGTTCGTCGGCCAGGGCCACGACGGCCTTGCGGAGCTTGCCGCCGGACTTGGTCTTCTCGACCGGAGTCAGGTCAGCCGCATACTTGAGGGCCGCCGGCAGCAGCAGCGTCTGCGCGATCTCGGAGACGAGCTTCGACTCCGTGTTCACGGCGAGCACGTACGAGTGAGTGTAGATCTCTTCGCGCGACTCGAGCTCGGCCTTGGACAGGACGCCCTGGCGCTCGAAGACCTCGACCGAGGACTTCGCGGAGATCTCCGGGAGCGCATCCGGCGTGGTGCGGTGATTCTTGAGACCGCGCTTGGCCGCTTCCTTGTGCCAGGCTTCGGAGTAGCCGTTGCCATTGAAGATGATGCGTCCGTGCTTGGTCAGGATGTTCTTCAGCACGACCTGGAGGGCCGCGTTGAAGTCGCCCTTCTTGGCCTTGATCTCCTCGGCGAGCTCAACGGCGAGCATGTCGAGGGAGTCGGCCATGATCGTGTTGAGGACGGTCAGCGGACC
Source organism: Verrucomicrobiota bacterium (assembly GCA_039796215.1). Lineage (GTDB taxonomy): Bacteria > Verrucomicrobiota > Verrucomicrobiia > Opitutales > UBA953 > UBA953. Next base: position 24,103 of record JBDKKH010000118.1, on the reverse strand, counting down.
GGCCACGGAGAAGGCGGAGCCCACCGCGCGGAACTCGAACTTGTTGCCGGTGAAGGCGAACGGGCTGGTGCGATTACGGTCACCGGCGTCCTTGGGGAGCACGGGCAGCGTGTCGACTCCGAGGGTCATGTGACCGCCTTTGCGGGAGGACGAAGCGGCGCCGCTCTTCTTCACCTGCTCGATGACTTCGTTGAGCATGTCGCCCAGGTAGATCGAGATGATGGCGGGAGGAGCTTCGTTGGCGCCCAGACGGTGGTCGTTGCCGGCGGAAGCGACGGAGGCGCGGAGGAGACCCTGGTGGAGGTCGACCGCGCGGATCACCGCGGAGCAGAAGGTGAGGAACTGGGCGTTCTCGTGCGGGTCATGGCCGGGCTCGAGGAGGTTGCCGACGCCGGCGCCGCCGATGGACCAATTGACGTGCTTGCCGGAACCGTTGACGCCCGCGAAGGGCTTCTCGGCGAGGAGGCAGACGAAACCGTGCTTGGTGGCGACGCGGCGGAGCAGCGTCATGGTGAGCATCTGATGGTCGTGCGCGACGTTGGCGGATTCGTAGATCGGGGCCACTTCGTACTGGGCCGGGGCGACCTCGTTGTGACGGGTCTTGATCGGGATGCCGAGTTTGAAGCACTCGCGCTCGGTCTCCATCATGCAGGCGAGGACACGGTCGGGGATGGTGCCGAAGTACTGGTCTTCGAACTCCTGGCCCTTGGCCGGCTTGGCGCCGAAGAGGGAACGACCGCACGTGTAGAGGTCAGGACGAAGATGGAAGAGGCGGGAATCGATCAGGAAGTACTCCTGCTCGGGGCCGCAAGAGGCGGAGATGAAGCCATGCTTCTTGCCGAAGAGCGCGAGCACGCGGGAAGCGGCTTTGTTGACCGCCGCCATGGAGCGCAGCAGCGGGGTCTTCTTGTCGAGGGCCTCGCCCTTCCACGAAACGAAGGCGGTCGGGATGCAGAGGGTGGAACCGTTTTCGGTGTCGAAGATGTAAGCCGGGGAGGTGACGTCCCAGGCGGTGTAACCACGGGCTTCGAAGGTCGAACGCAGGCCGCCGTTCGGGAAGGACGAAGCGTCAGGTTCGGCCTGGATCAGAGCCTTGCCGGAGAACTGGGCGAGGGTTCCGTTGCCGCTGGGCTCGAAGAAGGTGTCATGCTTCTCGGCGGTGAAACCGGTGAGCGGGTAGAAGACGTGGGCGTAGTGGGTGGCGCCACGCTCGAGAGCCCAATCCTTGATGGCGGCGGCGACGACGTCGGCCGAAGCAGCGTCCAGCTTGGTGCCGGACTCGATGTTCGCCTTGAGGGACTTGAAGACGTCCTTCGGCAGGCGCTTTTCCATCTTATCGAGGGAGAAGACGTTCTGGCCGTAGATCAGATCGATCTTCTCGTTGCGGAAGTCGAAGCTGCCCTGAAGGCGAGGCTGGGAGGCAATCGCTTCGATGGCGTTGCGACGGGCTGGGTTGGTGCTCATGGATGGGGGGTGTAAAAGTGGTTAATTACGAACAAACTGAAAGCATCCCTTGTGCCACGGTTCAACAGGTAACCATTCACAAGGGGTATTGCCTGTTTTTAGTCAATTATGTCTATTTTTAGACAAACCTACCCTGCTCACTTCCACACATAGGTCGTCCGAAGGAAGTACGCCGTGTCGGCTTTAGCCTGGGACGGTAAGGGTTTGGAGCGGAAGTCGTTGGCGACCCCAACCCGCAAGGAAAGGGGGCCGGTGTTGCGGAGGATCGTCAGCCCGCTCTCGTGCCGGACATAATAATCGCCCGTCACCTGAAAAGAAGGGACGAAGTTCAAGGAGGTATCCCATGCGGCCCAGCCCAGGTCACGGTTGAGCACGAGTCCGAAGTCGGCCGAAGGGGCGGAACGGTCGTCTTGATCACCGGAAAACAGCTCGAACCGGTGCCCTAGGCCGGCGCGGGCGTCGACCTTCCCCTTGGCGTCGGTGTGCAGACGGAAGCCGACCCCGCCGGCGTTGACCGAAAAGAAGTCGATCTGCCGGGCGTTATCGTAGCCGGTGTCGGTGCGGAGATACCAGTAGACGACGTCCGTCGGATTGGTCTCGTACGATAACGTGGCGTGCAAGTCGTCGGCGGAGATCTGGTCGGCGGCCTCGGCGCGCATGAAGCGCAGGCCGGCTTGAACGGTATCGGCCTTGATCACTCCCTTGGCCGAGAAGCCGACACTGAGGCCCGACCCGGCGACGACGCCGCTGCGACCGGAGACATCCGCATCGGCCTGCGTGACCCATTGCCGCCGCGCACCCGCCTCCGAGGGACGCAACATCGGGTCGCGCCAAAGCTCCAGACCGGGACCCAGCTTGTTCACCTCGGCACCACCGCGGACGACCACATGCCCCGCCGACGAAGAGGCGACCCCCTTCGAGACGCCCCCGCCCACGCTAACGGCCACCTCCTCATCGGTCACGAAGGCCTCGACCTGCGCGAGTTCGAGCCGGAGCAGGTTATCCGCCCCGAGGGAAGGCGCCCTCATCTCGAGCACCCCGTCCGCGACACGTTCGATGCGTCCGCGCAAGAACGTGCCGTCCTTCATCGTCACGGTATCGGCCAGGCATGCGAACGGCAGAAGGAAGACAAATAGCCTCATACGACCCAGACAGCCGAGCGGACGGAGGGTTGCCAACCCAATGATTCAAGTTAGGTATACCCGCATGTTGCTCGACGCGGTCATCCTCGGGGCCGGACCCGCCGGCCTGGCCGTCGCCAACGCCATGACCCGGCGCGGCGCCGCGACGCGCGTCATCGAACCGTCGAAGCGCGTCGGAGGTTCGATCCGGACCGTACGGGATGACGGCTGGCTCGTCGAGACCGGCCCGAACACGCTCCAGCTCGAGGGGCCGGAAGACGCCGCCTTGCTGGCCGCCTACGGCCTGTCCGAACACGTGCAGTCCGCGGACATGCGGGCCGCCCGGCGCTTCATCTTCGCCCGCGGCAAGCTGCATGGGCTCGGCGCGAATCCGCTCTCGCTCTTCGCTTCCGACCTCCTGAGCTGGCGCGGCCGGCTGCGGCTCCTGGCTGAACCTTTCGTGCGCCGCGGAGGCGCTCCGGGCGAAACCGTCGAAGCTTTCGCGACGCGCCGTTTCGGCGCCGAAGCGGCCGCGATGCTGATGGACCCCGTCGTCTCGGGCGTGCATGCCGGCGATCCGTCGAGACTCGTGATGTCGGCCTGCTTCCCCAAGGTGCAGGCGATGGAAGCAACCTACGGTTCGGTGCTGCGCGGCCTTCTGCGGGGACCGCGCGCCGCGCGTCAGGTCGTGGGCTTTCCGCAGGGGATGCAGCAGCTGGCCGAGGCGATGGCCGCGCCGCTGAGAGCGGAGTCGCTCCGGCTGGGCTGCGTGACGACCTCGCTGCGGCGCGACCGACATGGCTGGCAGGTCGCATGGCGGGGCGCCGACGGCTCAGAGGAAGGCGCCACGGCCCGCCACCTCGTGGTGACGGCTCCCTCCTGGCAATGGGCATCGCTTCCTTTCGACGAGACCGTCGCGCCCATGCTCCGGGCATGGGAACATGGCTCCGCGCCGCCCGTCACGGTCGTGGCCCGCGGCTACGCGCGCGCCGACGTACCCCATGCCCTCGATGGCTTCGGCTACCTGACGCCCGGCGGCGAAGGCCGCGAGGTGCTCGGCTGCCTGTTCCCGTCCTCGGTCCTGCCGGAGCGCGCGCCTGACGACGCGGTGCTGCTCTGCTGTTTCATCGGCGGAGCCCGCCGACCGGAACTCGCGCGTCGGACGGACGCCGAACTCCGCGTGCTCGTGGACCGGGAGCTGTCCGAGACGCTCGGCATCCGTTCGGCGCCGCGCAAGGAGTGGATCCAACGTTGGGATCCGGCCATCCCGCAATACGACGGAGGCCAAGGACGACGCGAAGAGGCGCTGGCGCGCGCCGAAGCCGCGCACCCCGGCCTGCGCTTCCATGGCGCCTTCCGCGGCGGCATCTCGCTGATGCACGCCATCCGCGGAGGAGACGCCCTGGGCCGGGAAATCGCCGGAGGCTAGGGAGCGCTCAGGCGTCGGTCCGGGCGAGTTCGGGGTCAGGAAGACCGCGGACGACCCAGATCGCGGGCAGCATCAGCAGCGCTCCGCCTAGGTAGACCCAGAAATGGGACCCGAAGCGGAAATAGAGCAGCGCCGCCGTGACCGGTCCGATCACCCGGGCCAGCGAACCGGCGGAACGCAGGATGCCGAGATTGCGGCCCTGCTCCGAGGCGTCGGAGTAGAGCGAGACGAGCGCCGATACGCTCGGCAGGATCAGGCCCGTCGCGAAAGAAATCAGGCCGAGCCCGAGATAGAAAGACGTCTTCGCGCCATCGCCGTCCGCCGCCAGCGTCGGCGGGATCTGCGCCACCCAGAGGAAAGCTCCGGCGGCGATGCTCATCCCCAGCATCACGACCTTGCGCTGTCCGAGGCGCTTCACCAACTGGCGGGCGAGCCCTTGGGCGAAGATCATGCACGCCCCGTTGAAAAGAAAAAGCCAGGCGTTGTCGCGAGGACTGTAGGCGAACAGCGCCAGGGTCAGGAAGACGATGGTGTTCTCCATCCCGGTGAAGGCGACCTGGTAGACCAGGTTGGCGAACGAAGTCCGCCGGACGGCGGAAGATCGGACGGTCGCCAGGTCGAAGACGGAAGGCCTCTTGGCGTCGGCGAGCGCGCGGCGCTCCGCCGGCAGGGTCTCCGGGAAGTATCGGGCCACCAACAGGTAGTTGAGCAGCGCCATCGCCGCGGCGATCGCGGCCGGGACGGAGAAAGGATTGAGGCCGAACGAACCGGTCGTGGCTTCGTAGGTGAAACGGACGCCCGCCGCCAAGCCGCCGATGACGGGCCCGAAGACGAAGCCGAGACCGATGGCCACGCCGACCACCGCCATGCCTTTGGTCCGCTCTTTCTCATCGGTGATGTCGGCGGCGGCCGCGCTCGCGACCGCGATATTGCCGGCCAGCATGCCCGAGATGAGCCGAGTCACGACGACCACCCAGAATTGCGCGGCGAAGATCCAGAGGAGGTAGGACAAGGCGTTGCCCGCCAGCGTGATGGTCAGGATGCGGCGGCGACCGAGACGGTCCGACATCGCCCCCCAGATGGGCGAGAAGATGAACTGCAGGAGGGAGTAGAGCGTGCTGAGCAGGCCGCCGAACAGCACCGTTTTCTTGAAGACCGTGTCTCCGCCCATCCACTCCGCGACACCGTTAAGGGCCCCGATCAGCGTCCCGACCGCGCCTTCGTTACGGATGTAATGGTCCAGCAGATGCGGAAACAGCGGAATGATGATGCTGAATCCCACGATATCCATGAAGACCGTGAGGAAGATGAGTCCGAGGATGCGACGCTGGGGGAGGACTGCAGGGGCGGACATGCAAGCCACGATGGGACCTCGCCCGATGTTCGCAAACAAAACAGCGGCTTGCGGAGGCGTGCCTTCGGGCGGAAGATGACCCCATGCGCTTCTTCGCCGCCTTCGCCTGGTTAGCACTCGGCTCCGCCGTGCTGTCCGGCGCCACCGACCCCAAGCTCCTGCTCATCGAGCAGAAGCTCGCCGGCTTCGAGGACCGAGATTACGCCCCGGCCATCGAGAAGACCCTGTCCGAATTCGAAGCACGGACCGGCGTCTTCCTCCGCCCCTCGGAACTCCGCCGTTGCGGCCTCAAGCTCTCATCCGAAGGCGGCGCCGGCCTATCCACCCCGAAGCCGCTGGTGCGCGCCATCACCGCGGCGTTGATACGGCGCGGCTTCGCCCAGCAGACCATCACGCTCTGCGACGCCAAACCTGAAAGCCTGCGTCAGGCGGGTTTCCTGCCGCCGCTTTCGACGGAGCGGCAACAATTCGAAGGCTTCCCGGTCCTGGCGTGGGAGAGCCTCGCTCCGGCCTGGGCCGCCGAAACTCAGCTGCGCTATGAGAACCAGGTCATGCCTCGGCCCGGCGCGCAGAACGTGCCTTGGGGCGATGCCCGGGTAAGCGTCCTGCCCAAGACTCTCATCGACGAGGTGGACTTCTGGATCAACCTGCCGGTGCTCAGCGACAGCAAGTCCCTCGGCGTCCACGGCGCGATGGCCGCCGCCTCCTTGGGCAACATGGCGAACGCCGAACGTTTCCTGGACAACCCGTTCAACGCCTCCAAGGCCGCGGTGGAAGTCTGCGCGATCCCGAAACTCGCCAGACGCAACGTCCTCACCTTGCTTTCGCTCGAGCGCTTCCAGGTGCTCGGGGGACCGGGATTCGACGCCGGCTGGTGTCGCTCGGAGAAGACGCTGCTCGGCAGCGCCAACCCCGTCATCATCGACTTCATCGGACTGCAGAAGATCAACGCCGGCCGGAAGGCCAGCGGCATCGCCACGATCCATCCTGAGCCGCCGATCTTCAGCGCCGCGAATGCGGGCGAAATCCGCCTCGGCACCTGCCGACCGGCCGACATCACGCTGGTCCGTCTCGCCGCGCCCTGATCGTCCGGCGAGATATCCGGCCGAGCGGCGCGCGCCGCGTACGCAAGGCATGAAAAAGGCGGCAAGGATTTCCCCTTGCCGCCTTTCATGTCATCCGGCCGGCTTCAGAGCTTCAGGCCGAGGGCTTCCGAAGCGGTGGCGCGCTCTTCGAGCAGTTCCTTCTCGGTGATCGCGATCTTTTCCTTGGAGAAGGCGTCTAGCGGGAGTCCCTGCACGATCTCCCAAGAGCCATCGGCCTTGGTGCGGATCGGGTAACCGAACATGATGCCCGGCGCGATGCCGTACTCGCCCTTGGACAGGACGGCGACGGAGTGCCAGTCGCCAGCCGGGGTCGGGAAGTGCAGGCTGCGCAGGGTGTCGAGCGCGGCGTTGGCGGCCGAGGCGGCCGACGAGGCGCCGCGGGCCTTGATGACGGCGGCGCCGCGCTTCTGGACGTCGGGGACAAAAGTCTCCTTGAGCCAAGCGTGGTCGGTGATGACCTGGGCGGCGGGCCGGCCGGCGATGGTGGCGTTGGTGAAGTCCGGATACTGCGTCGAGGAGTGATTGCCCCAGATGGCGACGTTCTTGACGACGGAGTTGTGCGCGCCGGCCTTGCCGGCGAGCTGCGACTTGGCGCGGTTCTCGTCGAGGCGGGTCATGGCGAAGAAGTTCTCGGCGGGCAGGTTGCCGGCGGAACGCAGGGCGATGAGGGCGTTGGTGTTGCAGGGATTGCCGACGACGAGGACCTTGACGGACTTCTTGGCGCTGCGCGCGATGGCTTCGCCCTGGCCGATGAAGATCTTGCCGTTGATACCGAGCAGGTCCTTGCGCTCCATGCCGTCCTTACGGGGCACGGCGCCGATGAGCAGGCACCAGTCGGCGTCCTTGAATCCCTCGTTGAGGTCGCCTGTGGCGACGACGTCGGTCAGCAGCGGGAAGGCGCAGTCCTGGAGCTCCATCACGACGCCGGCGAGGGCGTTGAGACCGGGCCCGACTTCGATCAGATTGAGGGCGACCGGCTGGTCGGGGCCGAAGACGGCGCCGGAGGCGAGACGGAAGATGGCGGCGTAACCGATGTTGCCGGCGGCGCCGGTGACGGCGACGCGAATGGGGGACTTGTTAGCCATAAGAGACCCTATCTAGGTAGGACGACCAGCCAGAGTGAAGCGGAAACTAGAGCCCCAACTCACCTTGCATGAGGTCATCAGCCGCCGACGCGGTGAGGCTGTCACGGACTAATTGTGACAGGGGGGCGACGGAACGGCCATCCTGGCCGCAAAGGGCGCGCAGGACCAAGGCCGCCGCCAGGGCGTCATATAAAGCGCAGTGGTAACGGCGGCGTCGGGGCGGGCAATGCTCCAAGGCCAAAGCCTCGAGCCGCGGTCCGAGCCGCAGGACGGCGATCAGGGAGGAAAGCCGGTAGTCGCCCAGACTGGGGGCCCATGAGCGGGCCAGCCGGCAGGTGTCCACCCATGGGCCCCATTCCGCGACGGCCGTGGCTTCGCCGACAAAGGCCGGCACGGCCGACGGCCGCGCCCATGTGCCGCGCAGCAGGCCGGCCTCCACGGATGCGTTATGGGCCGCCAGAAGTCCGGAGCGGCGCAAGGAGACCCAATGGTCCCATTCGGATTCGAAAGGCGGCAGTCCCGCGAGGTCCCGCGCGCCGAGTCCGTGGCACTGCGTATCGATCGACGGGATCGGCGCCCGCGGGGCGTGCAGCCGCGTGGACGTGCTGACCACTTCGCCGCCCAGCAGCGTGGCCACTCCGAATTCGACCACGCCGGTACGCGGACTGCCCTCGAAATCCACGACGTGGATCGGGACCGAAGACCAGGTAAAGGCGACAGGGCTCATGCTTTCAGCGCCATTCGTGCTTGGGGTAACGGCCGCGCAGCTCCTTCTTCACGCCTTCGTAGGAGCCCTTCCAGAAGGCGTCCAGGTCGGTGGTGCGTTGTTGGGTGCGACGCGCCGGCGACTGGATGCAGACAACCATCGGCACCTTGCCGAGGCAGACGCGCAGCTTGCTGCCGGGGAAATCGTAAAGTTCCTGCACCGTGGCCTCGACCTCGGCCTGCCCGTCTTCCGTGTATTCGATCCGGGCCGGGTGCTTCTTGCGCGGCAGCACGATCTTCTCGGGGCAATAGGACTCAAGCGCCATGGCCTGCTCGTGGGAAAGCCATCCGCGGACGACCCCGAAGACCGGACGTTCACGGATATCGCGGTAGGCGACCGCGCCGGCGCAGACTTCTTCGATGACCATCCTCCGCGCCGCTTCATCGAAAGGAGGGATGCCCAGCTCCGGACAGTGCTTCGCGAGGAAATTGACGCGGCGGATCCACGCGTCGACGGGAGCGCCCCACTGCTCCAACTCAAGACGTCCGGCGGCGACCTCTTCCGCGAGCAGGCGGCTGGCGGCGTCGGAAGGCGCGTCGTCTCTCTCCTTCGCTTCAAGCACGAGGTCGCGGAAACGGCGTTCGACGCGCGTGACCACGCGACGCTGCGAAGCGTCGTAACGGACTTGGCGGACCGTCGAGAAATCCGCGGGGAAAAGTTCCTGCAGCCATGACTCTTCGACGGCGGTCGCCAAGGAGAGGTAGGTCGTGACGCCTCCCCGCGCCTGGATCTCGTCGACCTCGGCGGCGACCAGGAGCTTGGCGTTACGGATGGCGGACTCCCGGCGCAGTTCGCCGGTGCGTCCATGGACGAGCGCGCAGCGCAGCGTGCCGGCGTCGAGCCTCACCGCGAGGCGGTCAGAGAAGCCCAGCAGCAGGCAACGACGGACGGCGGCAGGGTCGGAGACCCGGTCGCTGACGGGCAACCCCTGCCCTTCGGCGAGCCGAAGGAATTGCCGGGCGGCCTGATCGGCCTGCCGGGCGGCCTGTCCGTGAACGCCGAAGCGATCGCAGGCGTCGGCGTCGAACTTCATCTCGACCGCGCGCCGGAGGAGCGCCAGCCGCGGGAAGAAGTCGGAGCCGTCTTCCTGCTCGACCGAGTCGCGGGCGTTCTCGGTGCGGTCATCGACCTTCCGGAAAAGGATATCCCGTCCCTGGGCTAGCCCGGCGATACGGCAGACCTCATGGACGCAGTCGAGTTCGCCCGCCGCGAGCAGCATCCGCGCGTAACGCGGATGAGCCGGGAAGACCGACATCCGCCGGCCGAGGGCCGTGAGCCGACCATGGGCGTCGACGGCGCCGAGATCGGCGAGGACGGTCAGCGCGCGCAGCAAGGCTTTGTCATCCGGCTTCTCATACCAAGGGAAAGTCGTCGCTTCGCCCCAGCCGGACGAAAGCAGCAGCAGGATCGTCTCCGAAAGGTCGACCCGCTTGATTTCGGGGACTTCACGCGGCGGCCGCGCTTCATGGTCGGTCTGCGACCAGAGGCGGATACAACGGCCGGGGCCGGTACGGCCGGCGCGGCCGGCGCGCTGTTCGGCGGAAGCCTGCGAGACCGGCTCGACGAGCAATGTGTCGATCCCGCGATGCGGATCGAAGCGCGCGATGCGGGCCAGGCCGGCGTCGACCACCGCGCGGACCCCGGGGATGGTCAGCGAGGTCTCGGCGACGTTAGTCGCCACGATGACCTTACGCCCGGGACTCGGCTTGACCGCCCGGTCCTGCTCTTCCGGAGGCAGCTCACCGTAGAGCGGCAGGATGTCGACGCCACCGGACTCCGGCAGATTGCGCACCGCCCCGATGGTCCGCATGATCTCATAGGAGCCGGGCATGAAGACCAGGATGTCGCCTTCGGCTTCCTCCCGGAGGACACGGCGGACCTGTTCGGCGGCGGCGTCCCAGATCGGCCGGGTCGAATTGCGCGGCAGGTGCGTGTACTCGACCTGGACCGGATACGCGCGACCGTCGGCGGCCAGCGTCTCGGCCGAACCGAGCCACTTCGCCACGCCTTCCGTGTCGAGGGTCGCGGACATCGCCATGATCAGCAGGTCCGGGCGGTGCGTCTCCTGCAGGCGGCGCGCGAGCGCGAGGGCCACGTCGGAGTGCAGGTTACGCTCATGGAACTCATCGAACACCACGGCCCCCACGCCCTTGAGCCCCGGGTCCGAAGCCATCTGACGGAGCAGCAAGGCCTCCGTCACGAATTTGATCCTCGTCTGGGCCGACTCCACGCGCTCGAAGCGGATCTGATAGCCGACTTCCCCCCCGAGGCGCACGCCGCGTTCCTGGGCGATGCGGGCCGCCAGCAGACGAGCCGCGATACGGCGGGGCTGGAGGACGATGATCTGCCCCTGCACGAGGTCCAGATCCAGAAGCATCTGCGGGATACGGGTGGACTTGCCCGAACCGGTCGGCGCGCGGAGCACCAGCCGGCGGACGCGACCGCAGGCGGCGACGAGCCCGTCCTGCAAAGCATCGATGGGCAGAGGCTGCTTCATGGGACGTCGAGGGTGATGAGGCGGGCGCTCGCCCTGCCCTGCCGCACCGTAATGCGGGCGACCGTCACGGGAAGATTAAATCGACGAGGGCCGGCGCTGCCCGGGTTGAGCCTTAGCAGGGCGCCTTCCTGTTCGATCCTGGGGATATGCGTGTGCCCCGTGATCACGACATCAGGCCGGAACGTGACTTCGTCGACCGGCAGGTGCCCATGGTGGACGAGGACACGCAGGCCGCCGACCACCTGCAGGCAGGTGAGCGGCAACGTGTCGTCGTCATCGCAGTTGCCGGCGACGGCGTGGCAGGGCGCCACTTCGGCGAGCTGAGGGATGATCAGCGGACCGCAGACATCCCCCGCGTGGATGATCATGTCGCAGCCGGTCAGAGCGAGCACGGCCTCGGCGCGCAGGCGCCCGTGCGTGTCGGAAATGACGCCGATCTCGCGCGCGACGTCCACGGTCAGAGCGGGCGACGCAGCTTGCCGGCCGGGACGGGACGCAAAGCCGTGAAATCCGCGCCGATGGTATCCTTCAGCTTCTGCCTCAGGCCGGGCGGCAGCGCGTCGACGGCCTCCTGGAATTCCTTGTCGCCCGGAAAGGCGGTCTTGCCGACTTCGGCGACCGGCAGGCCGGCCAGCTCCGCGTCAGGGAAGACGAAAGTCTCGCGGCGGTCTGATTGCGCGGCCTCCGCTTCCGCGGCCTCGGCATCGAGCGGCGGCAGGGATTCCTCGAACGCAACCGTGTCCTCCACCGGCACGTCGACGACGCGAAGGGGCGCCGGCAGGCGGGGCGCCGGCGTTTCGACCGGCGTCGCCGGCGAGGCCTCAGGCTCCGTCGGAGCGGTCGCCGGGGTCCTTATTTTTTTTTGGCCGGGCTCCCGAGGGAGACCAGCTGCGGCGGCGGCGATGTCTTTGATGAGAAGGTCTATCGACCTAGACCGGCTTTGCTCGATCGCCTTGAGGAGCGTGACCTCGAAGTTAGCGCGAGGCGAAAGGCCTTGGCGGATGCCGTTCTCCCCCTCCTGGAGGCATTCCAGCAAGCGGACGAGCTGTTCGGTCGCGAGCGGGGCGCCGAGCTGGGGCGAGGCGCCACCCGAACGGACGGAGTCGAGCGTCGCCGTGCGCACGCGGACCTGGAGGTCCGCCAGCACGCGAAGGAGGTCGCGGCCCTCGGCGTGGAAAGCGTCGCAGAGCCCGAGGACTTTCTTGCCGTCGCCGGCGGCGATGCCTTGGCAGAGGTCGGACACCTGCTGGGCCGAGGCGAGGCCGTAGATCGACAGCACGTCCGCTTCGGCGATGGTCTTGCCGGAGAAAGAAATGACCTGATCGAGGATGGACTGGGAGTCACGCATCCCGCCGGCGGCCAGGCGGGCGATGGCCGTGAGCGCATGCTGGTCGGCGGTGACGCCGTCGGCCTTGACGATGCGGGCGAGCTGGGCGGCGATGACTTCCTCCGAGATCGGATGGAATTCCAGCCGCTGGCAGCGCGACGTGATGGTGGGCAGGACCTTGTCCGCCTCGGTCGTCGCCAGGATGAACTTCACCCAGGGCGGCGGCTCCTCGAGCGTCTTGAGGAGCGCGTTGAAGGCGTCCTTGGTGAGCTGGTGTACTTCATCGATGATGAAGACCTTGAAGGGGCAGCTCGTGGGGGAGAACTGGCACTCGTCGCGGATCTTCTTGGCGTCTTCGATCGAACGATTGGAGGCCGCGTCGATCTCGACCACGTCGAGGCAGCTGCCTTGCTCGATGGCGAGGCAGACCGGGTCGTCCAGGGAGAAGTCCGGCTTGGGCCCGCCGGCGCAGTTCAGCGCTTTGGCGAGGATACGGGCCGTGGTGGTCTTGCCCGTGCCGCGCGGCCCCACGAAAAGGTAGGCATGGGCCAGCCGCTTCGTCTCGAGGGCGTTGCGGAGCGTCTTGACGATATGCTCCTGCCCGACCAGTTCGTCGAAGCGGCGAGGGCGCCAGCGGCGCGCGATGACCTGGAAGCCGGGATCAGACACTGGACCGATTTAGTTTCCGCCCGGAGGGGGTGTCAACGGGGCAAAGCCCGGCTTATTCCCATTCGATGGTCGCCGGCGGCTTCGAGGAGACGTCGTAGACCACGCGGTTAATGCCCTTTACTTCGTTGATGATACGGGTCGAGGCCCGCTGGAGGACGTCGTAAGGCAGACGGGCCCAGTCGGCCGTCATCGCGTCGGAGGACGTCACGGCGCGGAGCGCGCAGACGTTGTCGTAGGTGCGGCCGTCGCCCATGACACCGACGCTGCGCACCGGCAGGAAGACCGCGAAGGCCTGCCAGACCTTGGCGTACTGGCCGGAGACGCGAAGCTCGTTGATGAAGATGTCGTCGGCCTTGCGGAGCACTTCGAGGCGTTCCTTGGTGATGTCGCCGCAGACGCGGACGGCCAGGCCGGGGCCCGGGAAGGGATGACGCCAGACCATGTCGTGCGGCAGGCCGAGGGCCTCGCCGAGGGCACGCACCTCGTCCTTGAAGAGTTCGCGCAGAGGCTCCAGCAGCTGCAGCTTCATGTGCTTAGGCAGGCCGCCGACGTTGTGGTGGCTCTTGATGGTGGCGGCCGGGCCGCCGTTGGGCGAAAGCGATTCGATGACGTCCGGGTAGAGCGTGCCCTGGGCGAGGAACTCGACCTTGCCCTTCTTCTTGCGCTGCACGTCGGCGATGGAGCGTTCGAAGACCTTGATGAACTCGTGGCCGATGATCTTGCGCTTGCGCTCCGGGTCGGTGACGCCCTTGAGCTTGCGGAGGAAGACCTCGGAGGCGTCGACGACGCGGAGGTCGACCTTGAACTTGCCGCGGAACATCTTCTCGACCTGAGCGCGCTCGTTGAGGCGCAGCAGGCCGTTGTCGACGAACACGCAGGTCAGCTGCTTGCCGATGGCGCGCTGGATGAGGGCGGCCGCGACGGAGGAATCCACGCCGCCGGACAGGCCGAGGATGACCTGGGACTTGCCGACCTTCTCGCGGATCTCGCGGACGGCGGTCTCGACGTAGTCGTCCATCTTCCAGGTCGGCTTGCAGCGGCAGATGCGGAAGAGGAAGTTGCGGAGGATGTCGATGCCCCGCTCGGAGTGGGCGACTTCCGGGTGGAACTGGATCCCGTAGAAGCGGCGCTTCGGATCCTCGATGACGGCGCATTCGGAGTTCTCGGTCGAAGCGACGGCCTTGAAGCCGCGCGGCAGGCGCGTGATCTTGTCGCCGTGCGAGTTCCAGACGCGCAGCGGCGACTTCAGGCCCTGGAGCAGCTGGGAGCCCGCGCGGAAGGAAAGGACGCCGTGGCCGTATTCGCGGTGCGCGCTGCTGGCGACGTTGCCGCCCAGCATCTGGCCCATCAGTTGGACGCCGTAGCAGATGCCCAGCACGGGCAGGCCCATCTCGAAGACACCGGGGTGCGGATGAGGCGAGCCCTTGGCCTTCACGCTGTCGGGGCCGCCGGAAAGGATGACGCCCACGACGCCGTCGGCGCGAAGGGTCTCCGGCGACACGCCGAACGGATAGATGCGGGAGTGGACGTTGCACTCGCGCACGCGACGCGCGATGACCTTGGTCAGCTGCGAGCCGAAATCGAGGATAGCGATGGACTGGGTGGCCATGGGAGGAAGATGGGGGAGTTTAGAACTTGAGGCGAACATTGTTCCAGCCGCAGCCGGGGCAGACCGCCTCTTCGCGCCGACGGGGGCGGACATACGTCAGGCCGCAACGGGCGCAGGCGAAGGCGGAGTTGATGCGGCGGTGATCCGCCAGGAGCACGTCGCGGCGGTCATACCACGCCTGCAGCCCGAACAGGATGACCACGGTCAGCCCAGCCAGGAAGGCCAGGAAGACGCCGAGGTCGACGGGGAACTGCATGTGCGGGAAAGGGTCTTAAAAGGCGAGACGCGCCAGCCGGGGGGCGGACGCGTCTCGGGTACGAGCCTAGGCGGCGGACTTAGGCCTGAGCCGCGGCCGCTTCCTTCTTGGCCTTGGGCTTGCGGGCCGTCTTGGCCTTCGGGGTCATCGCCGGGGACTTTTCATCCTTGGCGACGAGCTCGATGAGGGCGGTCTCAGCCGCGTCGCCTTTGCGGGCGCCGAGCTTGTAGATGCGGGTGTAGCCGCCGTTGCGACCGAGGAACTGCTGCACGCGCTCCTTGAACAGGAGCTGGGCGGCGTCTTCGTTGCGCAGCTTGGCGATGGCCAGGCGGTAGTAGTGGAGCTTGACGGCCTTGTCGGCGGACTGCTCGGCCTTCTTCGCGTAGGTGATCAGGCCTTCGGCGAAAGGACGGAGGGCCTTGGCGCGCGAAAGCGTGGTGGTGATGCGGGCGTTGGTGAACAGCGCGGACGCGAGGTTGGCGATCAGCGAACGGCGATGGGCCGTCTTGACGCCGAGAACGTGATTATGGGTGCGGTGACGCATGAGTGTTGTTTCCGGTCAGGGTTAGGCGTTGACGCCCTTGTCGAGGAGGCCCTCGTTGATCTTCTGGCCGAGGGAGAGGCCGAGCTGCTCGAGCTTGGCCTTGATCTCGTTGAGGGACTTCTTGCCGAAGTTGCGGTACTTGAGCATCTCCTGCTCGGTCTTCATCGCCAGTTCGCCGACGGTGTTGATGTTGGCGTTGTTGAGGCAGTTGGCGGCGCGGACGGAGAGCTCGATCTCGTTGACCGACATGTTCAGGAGCTTGCGGAGACGGTTGGTCTCTTCGCTGATCTCCTTGTGGCCGGTCTCGAAGTCGACGGAGTCGGCGGAGACGGTGTCAAAGACTTCCAGGTGGTGGCGCAGGATGGCGGAGGCCTCCTTGAGGGCTTCGTCGGGAGTGATGCGTCCGTCGGTCGAGACTTCGAGGACGAGCTTGTCGTAGTCGGTCTTGTCGCCCGAGCGGGTGGACTCGACGGAGTACTTCACGAGAGTGACGGGAGAGAAGAGCGAGTCGACCGGGATGGAACCGATGGCCTGGTCGGCCTTCTTGTTCTCCTCGGCGGAAGCCCAGCTGCGTCCGACGGTGACCTCGAGGTCGGCGTAGAAGCGACGCTTGCGATCGAGCGTGCAGATGACCTGGTCAGGATTGACGAGGGTGACGGCGGCGCCCTTGGTCTCGAACTTGATGTCCGAGGCCTTCACGGGGCCGGTCTTGTTGACGTCGATGGTGCCCTTGAAGGCTTCGCGCTTGTTGGCTTCGGTGCGGATGCGGACCTTCTTGAGGTTGAGGACGATCTCGGTGACGTCTTCGACGACGCCTTCGATCGGCTGGAACTCGTGCTGGACGCCCTCGATGGTCACCGAGGAGATGGCCGCGCCTTCGATGGAGCTCAGGAGGATGCGGCGCAGGGAGTTCCCGATGGTATGACCGAAGCCGGTCTCGAAGGGCTCGGCGAAATACTTCGCGTAGGTGGGCGTGGCGGAAGACTCCTCCTTCTTGAGGGTCTTGGGGCGTTGGAATTGTCCGAGGCGCTTGGTCATGTCTGTGGTTCCGTTGGGTGGGGTTGCGGTGCGGCGATCAGCGGCTGTAGAATTCGACGATGATCTGGACGTTGACGTCGGAAGGCAGTTCCTCCTTGGCGGGCTCGCGGACGATCTGACCGTTCAGCTGTTCGGGAAGGACGACGAGCCAGGCGGGGGCCGAGCGGCCCTGGCCTTCTTCGACGGCGCGGGTGGCGAGCTGCTTCGAGGAGGTGCGGTCCCGGACTTCGATCTTCTGGCCCGGCGCGGTGGCGAAGCTGGCGACGTCGACCTTGCGGCCGTCGACGCGGATATGTCCGTGGGCCACGAGCTGACGGGCCGCGGCGCGCGAGTTCGCGAAGCCGAGGCGGAAGACGACGTTGTCGAGGCGGGTCTCGAGGATGCGGAGGAAGTTGTCGCCGGCGACGCCGCCCATGCGCTTAGCACGCTCGAAGGAGAGGCGGAACTGCTTCTCGGTGAGGCCGTACATCATGCGGAGCTTCTGCTTCTCATTGAGGCCGACGCCGTATTCGGAGACCTTGCGGCGGGTCGTCTTGCCGTGGATGCCCGGAGGGTACGGACGGCGTTCTTCACCCTTGGAGGTGGGGAAAATGTTCTGACCGAAGCGACGGTTGAGCTTCGTGGTGGGACCGGTGTAACGAGACATGTTGTTTTATGGTTTGGTATAAGCGGCGGAGGGAAGGACCCGCCCGGTTTGCCATGGCCGGACGGTGATGCGGAAAGCAGGGACGATCAGACGCGGCGGCGCTTGGGCGGGCGGCAGCCGTTGTGCGGGATCGGGGTGGTGTCGAGGATCGAGGTGACGTTCAGGCCGAGCACCTGAAGGGCGCGGATGGCGCTGTCGCGGCCCATGCCCGGACCCTTGACGCGGACGGAGACGTCCTTGAGACCGTGGGCCATCGCCAGCTTGGCGGCCTCGGAGCAGACGACCTGGGCGGCGTAAGCGGTGGACTTGCGCGAACCGCGGAACTGGTGGCGACCGGCGCTGCCCCAGGAGATCACGTTGCCGTTGGCGTCAGTGATCGTGACCTTGGTGTTGTTGAAGGTGGCGAGGATGTGGCAGATGCCCGTGGTGATGTTCTTCGAGCCCTTGGCGCGACGAACCTTCACTTCGCCGAGTTCTTCGCCGAGGAGTTCCTTGGCGGTGATTTCCTTTCGTTCGGGAGCAGCGGCTTCGGCCGGAGCGGCCGCCGCGGCGGTCACTTCGGGGGCGGCGGCGCCTTCGGCGGCGACGGTGGCCTTCGGCTTCTTGGCCTTGGGCGTCTTGGGGGCTTCTTCGCTCATCGTAAAATAGTGTTAGGAGAAAGGTTGGCTTACTTGGAAGGAGCCGCGGCGACGCCGACGGTCTTGCGCTTGCCCTTGCGCGTACGGGCGTTCGTGCGCGTACGCTGACCACGGACCGGGAGGCCGCGGAAGTGACGGAGGCCGCGGTAGCACTTGATCGCCTGGAGGCGCTTCAGGTTCTGCGCGATGTCGCGGCGAAGGTCGCCCTCGCACTTGTAGCCCATGCGCACGATGTACTCGACGATCTTGTTCAGCTGCTCCTCAGAAAGATTCTGAGCGCGCATGGCGGGATCGAAGCCGAGAGCATCGCAGATCTCCGTGGCGCGGCAGGGGCCGATGCCATAGATGTAGCGGAGAGAGATCTCTACTTTCTTGTTGTTGGGAATGTCTACGCCGAGGATTCGAGGCATGGTGTCCGTGCTGTTTGGAAGGTGGGAAAGAGGTCGGAACTTGGTGGTTCTGGTGGGATTGGAAAGCAAAAAATGCGGTTTAAACAATAGTCATGATTTCTGGGCCGTTTTCGGTCACCAGGATAGTGTGTTCAAAATGGGCGGAGACCTTACCGTCGGCGGTCCGGGCGGTCCAGCCATCAGCTGCCATGACGATCTTGTGGGTGCCGAGATTGACCATGGGCTCAATGGCTAAAGCCATGCCGGGCAGAAGCTTAGGTCCGGTTCCGGCCTTGCCGTAGTTGGGAATCTGGGGCTCTTCGTGCATTTTGCGCCCCACGCCGTGTCCGACGAAATCCCGGACGATGCCGTAGCCGCCGGTCGCGAGGGCCTGCTGGATAGCGGCGGAGATGTCCCCTACCCGGTTGCCCGGTTGGGCGGCGGCGATGCCGGCCATCAAAGATTTCTCGGTGTCGAGGCAGAGTTGACGGGCACGAGGATCGACGGCGCCTACCATCACGGTACGGGCATTGTCGCCGATAAAGCCGTCGCGTCGGACGACGACATCCAAGGAGACCAGGTCTCCCTCGCGGATGATCCGGTCGGGGGCGCCGATGCCGTGGACGACCTCGTCGTTCAACGAAATACAGACGTGCCCAGGGTAGGTAAGCCGGCCGACGACATAACCATGACAGGCGCTCTCGCAGCCATGCCGCGCCATGAGGCCGCGGGCGGCGGAATCAAGCCCCGCGGTGGAGATGCCCGGCACGACCAAGCCGGCGAGGTCATGAAGCACGCGGGCAGCGGCGGCCGAGGCCGCACGCAGGCGACTGACATCCTCGGCCGACTTAAGATCGATCATCCCGAAGCGAGCTTAAGCCGCGAACACGCCCCAGTGATTCAGGCCCCAGGCGACCAGGCCGAGCACGAAGAGGAACAGGCAGGTCTTCTCGAGCGAACCGAGGGCGGAGCCGTCGCCATCGGCGCGCAGGCTGGCCGCGGGGACGGGGATGCCGCCGATGCGTCCCTTCTTGAGGAAGCCATCGTAGTTGCGCTGCAGGAGATAGGTCTCGATCTGGCGCATGGTGTCGAGCATGACGCCGACGGTGATGAGGCCGCCGGTGCCGCCGAGGAACGTCGCCAGGCGCATCGGGAAGCTCAGCTGGACGATGAACAGGTCGGGCATCAGCGCGATGATGAGCAGGAAGAGCGAGCCCGCGAGCGTCAGGCGGGTCATGACGAAATCCAGGAACTGCGCGGTGTGCTCGCCGGGACGGACGCCGAGGATATAACCGTTGTTCTTCTTGAGGTCGTCGGCGATCTGCACCGGCCGGAACATGATCGAGATCCAGAAGTAGCTGAAGCCGAAGATGAGCAGCGAGTAGACGGCGTAGTAGAAGGCGTTGTTGCGCGAGAAGAAGTCGGCCCAGTCCTTGAGGAACGCCAGTGTCGGGAAATAAGTGCTCAGCGGGTTGAGCAGCATGGGCGGGAAGCTCATGATGGCTCCGGCGAAGATGACCGGCATCACGCCCGCGTAGTTCACCTTCAGCGGAAGGTAATTGGTCTGAGCGCCGTACATCTTGCGGCCGACCATGCGCTGCGCGTACTGGATCGGGATCTTGCGGACCGCCTGGTTGATGGCGACCATGGCCGCCGTCACGGCGACGAAGAGCAGGATCATCCCGGCGGCCTTCTCCCAGCCATGGGAGTTCGCCGCGGCGGCGCCGATCTTGCCGCCGAAGGTCATGTCCACGAACGAAGTGAGGGCGCCGGGGATGTCGGCGAGGATGCCGACCGTGATGAGCACCGAAGTGCCGTTGCCGATGCCGCGCTGGGTGATCTGCTCGCCGAGCCAGAGCATCACGATGGAACCCGAGGTGAGGAGGCAGACGCCGAGGCAGACGAAGAGCGTCTTGCTCTGCATGACGACGATCGTGCCGGTGAAGTTGCCCAGGCCGAGGGCCTGGCCGACCTGCTGCGGATTGCAGAAGGCGCCGAGGAGCAGCGCCGACTGGACGATCGCGATGACGATGGTGAGATAACGGGAATACTGGGCGACCTTCTGACGGCCGACCTCCCCTTCCTGCTGGAGACGGGCGATGGACGGCACGACGGCCGACATCAGCTGCATGATGATCGAGGCGCTGATGTAAGGCATGATGCCCAAGGAGAAGACGGCCCCCTTGAGGAGCGCGCCGCCCGTGAACATGTTGTACATCGCGACCACTCCGCCCGACGACTTGTCAGCCATCGAATGGTAGTAATCCATGATGTCCTTGGGGTCGATGCCCGGCAAGGGGATGTTCGCCCCGATACGGGCCACGAACACCAGGGCGATGGTGGCGATCAGCCGGGCCCTGAGCTCAGGGATCCTCCAGCAATTGGCGAAGGCCGCGAACATCGGGGTCGGAGATGAGCCGAGGCTCACTCGGCGGCGGTCGTCTTCGGAGACTCGATGAGCACGGCCTTGCCGCCGGCCTTCTCGATCTTGGCCTTGGCTTCCTTGGAGAAGCGATGGGCCTTGACCGTGACGGCGCGAGTCAGCTCGCCGGTTCCGAGGATCTTGAGGAGAGGGGCGGCCGAGCGGAGGACGCCGGCGGCCTTGAGTTCCTCGAGGCCGAAGGTCTTGCCTTCGAGTTCCTGGAAGTCGCGGACGTTGAGGACGGCGTATTCGACGCGGTTGACGTTCTTGAAGCCGCGGTGAGGCAGGCGACGGTAGAGAGGCATCTGACCGCCTTCGAAGCCGGGGCGGTGGCCGCCGCCGGAGCGGGCCTTCATGCCCTTGTGACCACGACCGGAAGTCTTGCCGTGACCGGTGCCGCGGCCGCGGCCGAGGACCTTATGGCGGTGAGTGGAGCCCTTGATCTTGGGCAGGGAGTCGAGTTTCATGTCTGTGATTTCCGCTTAGGCGCGGAGAGCCTTGATTTGTTCGAGGGTGCGGAGCTTGGACAGACCGTCGAGGGTGGCCTTGACGATCGCCTGCGGGTTATTGGAACCCATGGACTTGGAAAGGACGTCCTTGTAGCCGGCCACTTCGAGGACCGCGCGGACGCCGCCGCCGGCGATGAGACCGGTACCAGGAGCGGCCGGGCGCAGCATCACGACGCCGCCGTCGGCATGGCCGATGACTTCGTGCGGGATGGTGTTGCCGCGGAGATTGACGCGGACGAGGGCGCGGTGGGCGCGGTCGGTGCCCTTGCGGATCGCATCGGGAACTTCCTTGGCCTTGCCGTAACCGACGCCGACGCGTCCCTTGCCGTCGCCCGCCACGACGAGCGCGGCGAAGTTGAAGCGACGGCCGCCTTTGACGACCTTCGAGCAGCGGTTGATGTGGACGACCTTGTCGTTGTATTCGGAAGCAGGTCCGTCGTTGCGATTATCGCGACGAGGGCCGCGGCCGGGACCGCCCGGACCGTTGCGACGGCCGCCGGGGCCGCCAGGACCACCAGGACCACGACGATCGCCGCCCGGGCCGGAACGGCCAGGACCAGCGGAGACGGGGGCGGCGGGAGCCGCGGCGGAGGTGTTTTCTGCGCTCATGAAATTAGAAGGTCAGACCGGCCTGGCGGGCGGCTTCGGCGAAGGATTTGACCGTGCCGTGGTAACGACGGCCAGCGCGGTCGAAGACCACGGTGGTGAGACCGGCCGCTTTGGCCTTGGCGCCGAAAGCAGCGCCGAAAGCGGTCGCGCCGGCGACGTTGGAACGGAGTTTCTGGCCACGGAGGTCCTTGGAGGTGGTGGCGAGGGAGACGAGGGTCACGCCCTTGTCGTCGTCGATGGCCTGCGCATAGAGGTGCAGGTGCGTCAGCTTGAGGGCCAGACGAGGACGGGCCGCGGTGCCGCGCACCGTCTTGCGGATGCGCCAGCGGCGCTTCTGCGCCAGGAGATTCTTCTTCTGCAGTTTCATGGAATGAGTTCGGTACGAGCGGATTAGGCCGTCTTCTTGCCTTCCTTGCGGCGGACGTATTCGCCTTCGACGCGGACACCCTTGCCCTTGTAAGGCTCGACCGGCTTGTAGAGCTTGATGGTGGAAGCGACCTGGCCGACCATGTGGCGGTCGGCGCCGGAGATCACCAGCTTGGTGCCATCGGTGACGACGACGGTGACGCCGGCGGGGATGGTGTAGCGGATCGGGTGCGAGTAACCGAGGGCGAGGTCGAGGACGTTGCCCTTGAGGATGGCCTTGAAGCCGACGCCTTCGATGAGAAGGGTCTTGGTGTAGCCGGTGGCCACGCCTTCGACCATGTTACGGATGATCGCGCGGATGGTGCCATGGAGGGCGCCGGCGCTCTTCTTGTCCGTGAGATCGCTCACGTTGACGACCTTGGCGTCGGCGACGACGCCGATCTCCTTGGGGAAGGGTTTCGAGAGTTCGCCCTTGGGGCCCTTGACGACGACGACGTTGTCCTTGACGGACACGGTCACCTTGTCGGGGATGTTGACGGGCTGTTTGCCGATACGGCTCATGTAATTGTTTTTTGGAGGTGGGCGGGTTACCAGACCTTGGCGAGAAGCTCGCCGCCGACTTTCTGGCGACGGGCTTCGGCATCGGTCATGACGCCGCGGGAGGTGGTGAGGATGGAGACGCCCATGCCGCCGATGACCTTGGGCACGGAGCTGTAACCGGCGTAGATACGACGTCCAGGGGTCGAGACGCGCTCGATGCTGGTGATCGCCGGGACGCCGGCGACGTACTTGAGGGAGAGTTCGAGGACGGGGAGGCCGTCGCGCTCCGCCTTGCGGACGGAAGCGACGTAGCCGGACTCGACGAGGATCTTGGCCACGCCTTCGCGGAGGCGGGACCACTGGACGGTGATCGCGGCCTTGTTCGCCTGCGAGGCGTTGCGGATGCTGGTGAGGAAATCCCCGATGGTGTCAGTAGAAGCGGACATGGTGGTATGGGTCGTGTTGGATTACCAGGAGGCCTTGGTGACGCCGGGAATCTGGCCGTTGAGCGCGAGCTCGCGGAAGGTGATACGGGAAAGGCCGAACTTGCGGATGAACGCACGGGGACGGCCGGAGATGGAACAGCGGTTCTTCTGGCGGACCTTCGACGAGCTGCGGGGCAGCTTGGCGAGCTTGCGCTGCGCTTCGTAGAAAGCCTCCTCGGAGACCTTGGGGTCGGCGAGGATGCCTTTGAGTTCGGCGCGCTTGGCGGCGTGCTTCTTGACGAGACGGTCGCGCTTGAGGGCGCGCTGAATGACGGACTTCTTGGCCATGCTGGTAAGTGTTGGGGATTAGGCCTTGGCGGCGGTGGCGGTGGCGGCGGCCGCGTCGGCGGCGCTGGAGCGTCGGAACGGCATGCCCAGGAGGCGGAGCAGTTCACGGCCTTCGTCGTCGGTCTTGGCGGAAGTCACGATGATGACGTCCATGCCGATGTTGGCGCGCTGGGAACCGTCGGCCTGGGTTTCCGGGAAGATGGTGTGGTCGGCGATGCCGAGCGAGTAGTTGCCGCGTCCGTCGAGGCGGTTCGAGGTCCCGCGGAAGTCGCGGATCATCGGCAGGGCGACGGCGGTGAGGCGGAGGTAGAACTCCCACATGCGGGCTCCGCGCAGCGTGACCACGCAACCCAGCGGCATGCCTTCGCGGACCTTGAAGGCCGCGACGGACTTGGACGCCTTGGTGATGATCGGCTTCTGGCCGGAAAGCTTGGTGATGTCCTTGACGACTTCGGCCATATGGCCCTTGTCGGCTTCGGCCTTGAAGGCGGAATTGAGGACGATCTTCTTCAGGTTCGGGACCTGGTGGACGTTCTTATAGCCGCGGCTCTTGATGAGTTCGGGGACGACCTTCTCGAGGTAGACCTTCTTGAGGTATGGGACGGATGCCATTTGCGTGTAGATTCTCGGGGGGTTTCGTCGGATTACTTCTTGGCGGCCTTGGCCGGCTTCTTGGCGCGACGGGCATCCCAGAGGGAGCCGAGCATCACGTTGGAACGGTGGATCGGAGCCTCGCGCTCGGTGATGCCGCCCTGCCCGTCCTGGGTGCGCTTGAGGTGGCGCTTGACGAGGTTCAGGCCCTCGATGGTGACGCGCTCGTCGGCACGGTCATAGCTGACGACTTTGCCGCGCTTGCCCTTTTCGGCGCCGGTGATGACGACGACTTCGTCGCCTTTCTTGATGTCGGTCTTGGACATGGTGTTCAGAGTACCTCGGGAGCGAGGGA